>DASZBJ010000029.1 GCA_035944115.1 Candidatus Babeliales bacterium | reverse complement strand
GGAATGATAAAACGATTCAAAATAGTTTCTGACAAGTACCGTAATCGAAGAAAGAGGTTTGGATTACGTTTTAATCTCATTGCGGGAATATGTAATTTTGAGTTAACTAAATGAGTTTCAGAAGAGGTCTATTATAGATTCTGCCGCAATAGAGGCAATATATGAAAGTGTACACATTCGTAACGTTTTTGTATGTGCAGGGCTTGCTCATAATCAAAAAATAGCCCAATTTTTATTATCAACGGGTGACTATGATCAGATTGTGGAGTATGGAGATACCTTTGATGTGCAAAGGACGAAAGTCAATCAAGCCATTAGAGGTAAGATGCCATTATTGTCTCTCCTTAATCTACAGCACGCGGTTGCGCAAGGGTTGTACAAAGTAGAACAACGTGAAGCAAGCGTAAGAGTTAAAGACGTTGCAATAGATGAAGATGAAAAGATAGCAAGTGATGGAAGTGGCTACAGGCATGCTTCATCGGTGCTACAAACAGAACGTATTGTTTCAAAATTTCTTCTGGGAAAGATGCTTGATAATCAAGAGCTCATGTAATCGCCCGGTTGAAGTGTCAAAAGGCGCAGATAATGTATGAATGTATCTGCGCCTCTTTTTTTTAAAGCTATAATCTACGCGGCTATGCCTACTTAATTATATGACTTTTCTTCTTTTCCTTCTGCAAGCATTGACGTACTTGCTGCCAGCGTTTCCTGTTTTGTATGCGCTTGCAATCCTAGTTGCACAATCAAATCAACAAAATCCATAGGCTTCAGTCCGATTTCAGCCGCTTGATGGAAAATACACGTTGCGGGCGTCATGCCAGGTAGCGTGTTGATTTCAAGAATGATAACCCGTTCTTGTTGCGTTGGGCTTTGGATAGCATTTTGGTAAAAGCAGTCGATGCGTACATAGCCTTTACACCCAATTGCAGTGTAAACACCTTCCATTACACGTTGTACTAATTCTAGACTTTGCTTTGGCAGTGGAGCAGGAGTTTGATTTTCTCCAGCACCAGGCAAGAATTTTTCTTCAATAGATAAAATTTCAGATGCAGTTATTGCTTGGCTTGGCGGAAGCGCTTGGGCGGTTTCATTGCCAATAACACCAACAGTCAGTTCCATACCAAAAATATATTCTTCAACTAATGCATACTCTTTTTGATGGGCAAAAAGTAGGTCGAGTGCAGCTGATAATTCACTGCAATTTTTTATTTTTTGTACCATCACACTGCAGCCATCATCATGCGGTTTTACGATTAACGGAAATGGTATGGTTGCGGTGATACCGTTCAGTACATGTTCAAGATTTTCAGCCCAATCAGTTTTTGCAATCAGTTGTGATTGGGGAGTTTCAAATCCCTTTGTGCGTAGAAATTGTGCGGTTTTAAATTTATCCATGCAGAGTGAACTTGCAAGAACTCCGGAACCGTTATAGGGAACATTAAGCATTTCAAGAGCCCCTTGCACCGTTCCATTTTCTCCCTTGCCGCCGTGTAACCCGATGAATACAAAATCAGTAATAGTTGGTAGATCGCTCCATGGGATTTTTGTCGATCTATCAAGAGCGGATGCAATTTCAGATGTAGTGTTTCGTACGAGTAGGGATTGGGTTAATGGAAAGAGTTCCATGCCTTCTGTAACAAAAAGAGGAGTTACGTCATATTTAAGTGGTGATAATTTGTAAACAACGTTGCGTCCCGATTCTAAAGAAATTTCTCGTTCATTTGAATCACCACCCATTAATACGGCAACGCGCGTTTTTTTTGTAACCATAGTTTTCTTATTCTCTTTTTCAAACGTTAAAATCGCATCAAGCAGGCCATACGCATGCAGCTCGGTTTCAATCAGATGGTTAATGAGCTGTGTATGACTCATATTTATTTCAGCGGCTTCACGGAATAAAAAGCTGGTAGGGCTCATGCCAGAAAGTGTCCCTGGATCGATGATGCAAATACGGTTGTCAGGAGTAACAAACCCATCGATGCGTGCAAAGTTTTTCATTTCAAGCGCTTGCATGGTTTGCATTGATGTTTGTTGAATGCGCGTAGTAATTTCTTGACTGCAGCGAGCAGGGGTAAATTTATGCGCGCGTCCTGGCATATATTTTTGTTCGTAATCGAAAAAATGAGATCCTTGCTCAATTACAATTTCTGTAGGCGGTAGTGGCAGCAGCTTTCCTGTTGTATAATCGGTAAGAACGATGCAAGTAAATTCCATGCCTTGTAGGCGTTCTTCAATAAGAACAGGTTGCACCAGTTCAGGATGAGCGTGTGCTGCTTTTAAAATTGCATCAGCAAGATCGGCTTTATCAAACACTACGGTAACGGCGATACTAGAACCTTCCGATTGTGGTTTTACAATATACGGAAGAGTAATGTTTTGTGCATCAAGTTGTTCATAGAGAGTAGTAATATGGTTTGCAGCGATATCAAGCTGATGGGGATATACGGTGATACCTTTTGGAGTGTCAATATTATGATGACGCAAAATATCTTTTTGGATGGTTTTATCCATGCAGAGCGCGCTTGCAAACAGTTTTGATCCTAAATAAGGAATAGCAAGAATATCGAGAAAGCCTTGCAAGCAGCCATCTTCTGCGTAACGTCCGGGTATTGCAAGATAGGCAAAATCAATATGAGATTTTAATGCATCCCAAGAAATTGCAGTCGCTTCTTGAGGAAGGCGGTGTTCAAAATCAGTAATTTTTCCGCGGTGTAAAAAATGCCAGGGTAAGATCCACAGAGTGCCATCGGATTTTTGAAAAACGGGAACAATATCATAACGAGAAGTATCAAGATGATCACATACGGTTCGCCCAGAGTTGAATGAAACTTCCCGTTCGGAGGATCTCCCTCCCATTAAAACACCTACGCGCAATTTTTGCATAAATTCCTCGCTATGAAATGATACATGAATAATGCTGTATAGAATTTAAACGTATTTCTATAAAAAGATAGCGTGATGTTTTTGTAAGAAAGAGAAGTATGTTGCAAATGTTGCAATTTGAGAATTGATTTTTGGGAGTAAAGGGTTACTCTAATTCAAAATTAATGTTTTGTTGTGGTGTATTATTTATCTAAGGGGAACTTTTATGAACTACACATTTTCTATATTTTCTTTGATTGTGTTGGTTAGTGGTAGTTTTTTGAATGGAGCCGCACAGCCAGTGCGCACGTATACGTATTCAAGGCCACCGAAAGTCGTTTACGGATTTAAGGTGCAGCCGCCTCGTGCTGTTTCATCAAGCGCTGATTCAGGAAGTGAGACGAGGAAGAGACGTTATTTAGCTGCAGGAGACGATGCGCAAGTTTCAGCACATCTCGAACAGGAGGATCAGGAGAATGTGAGCCAATATTTGAGAAAAAATGGCAACATGACCAGACTCGTAGTTCCATTGAGTAGGATTGCTCATTTAGCACGCGGCGGGCGTAGCTCATTAGTGTTGAAATGCCGAGATTAAGGAATATTATGAAAAATAGATTTATTATTCAGTTATTTGCAGCGTTATTGGTTTGTAATATGCATGTAGGATTTGCAGCGAATCAGGACTCTGTGATTTTTGCAACAAGCAATCGGGTTGCTGAATTTTATCGTTTTCTTTCTGCTAATTATGCATCCGAGCGAGAAAGGGAAGAGAAATGGCAATGTGGTTTAGACCTGTTTGATTGTAGTACGCCAGAAGATCAGCAAGAGATGCTTACGGTTAAAGATCAGTATGACATGGGAGTTTTACCGAACGCGATTTGTGACCAACCGGTGGAAAGGGTGAGGTGGTTAGTAGAGCGTCATGAGAGATGTTTGATAGATATTACAAAAATTGAAGTTAACATAAAAGGAAATCGGTTGAATTTGCTGGAATTGGCGCAAGCTATAATGCAACAAGGAAGAGTTCGCGGACGTGATGAAGTTGTTGCCTACCTTAGCCCGATGTTTAATAAACGAAAAGCTGCACAACCGCGAGTATTGCAGCGAGAAGAAAAGGAAGGAGATCACATATTTGATGAGGATGCAGCAGGCTCATGAAAAAAATTTAGTGTGGATCGATTTGGAAATGACCGGATTTGATAAGGAAAAATATGCAAAATAAATATGTAATGTATTTGATGGGCGCAGTATTGGTTTGTGATATGCATGTAGGATTTGCAGCGGACCTGGGCCGTGATTGGAAAGCATATTTATATAACTATTCTGACGCTCGATTCAATCCACTCAATGCAAAGCAGTTGAGACAGGATGCATTTGGTCAGGCATTACGTATATTTGATGGTAGTTCTGCAGAAATGCAATTGAGCATGCTGAATAGCACAGATCAGTATGGCGCGACATTTATGACACTAGCAGTTCGTTTTGGCACGGTGAGTGAAGTAAGACATCTTACTGAGCGTTATGAGAAGCACCATCTTGATATTAGAAATATTAAGGTGTTGGTCAAAGAAGATCATGAGGTAACTTTCTTGCAATTGGCTTATAGGACTCAAGTAGAGAATGAGGATTTAGGTCGTACCGAGGTTATTGAATATCTTCGCCCGATGTTTTTTAGAGAAATTCCGGAAGGAAAGCAACAAGAAGAACCGGAAGAAAAGCGATAAGAAGAAAAAGATTAATATATGGAAATGAAAAAAAATTTGGTATGGATTGACTTGGAAATGACGGGACTTGATCCGGTCATTGATCATATTTTGGAAGTTGCGGTAATTATCACAGACGGAGATTTAAATCCCTTGTGTGAAGGGATTGATTTGGTTATTCATCAATCAGAGGCTGTCTTGCAGGCAATGAATCCGTGGTGTGTTGAGCAGCATGGCAAATCGGGTCTAACTGATGCAGTTCGTGCCTCGACGGTAACTATTGAGCAGGCGCAAGAGCAGGTGCTCGCTCTGATTAAGCAGTTTTGTGATCCTAAAAAAGGAATTTTGTGTGGCAACTCGGTATGGATGGATCGTATGTTTTTATCCAAATATATGCCAGAGGTCATAGATTATTTGCATTATCGGTTGGTTGATGTGAGTTCATTAAAAGAGGTGATTACGCGTTGGTATCCGCATGATGCGTACGCAATAAAACAAAAAAGTGATGCACACCGGGCGCTTACAGATATTCATGAATCGATCGCAGAATTAAAACAATATAAAGAACATTTTTTTAAAAAATAGGAATCTTATGAAAAATAGATTTTTTGTACCATTGGTTGTTGCTGTATTGGCTTGTAATATGCAGATGAGTTATGCCGCAGCTTATGTGGGCGGTTTTAAAACTCTTGAGGACGGCAAGGTAAAATTCGTAGCAATGACACCAGCGATAGGGCATTTTTATTGTTATGCTTTTGATTTAATAGGATCTCAGGATAATTCCCTGCGACTACATGAGTGGTATAACAAAAGTACGCCTGAAGAGCAAAGATCAATGCTTACTCTTATTGATAAAGATGGTAGCAATGTTTTGACAAAGACCATTTGCGATGGAACGGCAGCTCAGGTGAGAGGGTTACTAAGCTGGTATAACGATCACTTGATCGATGTTACCCAGTTTGAAGCTCGTGAAGAGGGAGAACGAAAAATCAATTTGCTGCAATTAGCAAAAAAGAATCAAGATGAAGAAGTTGCTCTTTGCCTAGAACCCTTATTTAAGGGCAAAAAAGGCGAATAAAAAGACGGTAATGCTTAGATAATAAAGAACAGTTTTTTAAAAAATAGGCGTAAAAAAGATCTGGCTTGCATAGTCAGATCTTTTTATTTTTTGTACTAACGCAATCCCTTTTTGTATTGATGGTGATTTGATAAATAATGTCCGCATGTGCACTGTTTTGATTTTATAGACAGGTGGTTTAGCGGGTCCGAGAATAGAAATTTCATCCGAATCTTGGTTATGTGCATCCAATTCTTCGAGTAATTGGTACGATTCTCTTTCAAGAGCTGCTTCATCAGTATGTTTCATTTCAACTTCAATGAGCGTGCCGTACGGAGGGTAGTTGAGTGCGGTGCGTTTTTCTATTTCTGTTGCATAGAATTTTAGATAATCGATTTCATTGAGATAATCATATACATGATGATCCATCATGGCTTGTATGATAACGTCACTTTTTGTTGTGCTCCTGCCCGCTCTTCCAGCAACCTGAATCAGTTGTTGTAGCGTTGTTTCTGTTGCGTTAAAGATAGGAAAGTGCAGATTTAAATCTGCCCATAAAACACCAACTAAGGTAACATGAGGGAAGTGAAAACCTTTAGTTACTGTTTGCGTGCCAACCAAAATATCTAATTCATTATTTTCAAAATCGTGTACTGTTTTTTGCCATGTTTTTTTCTTTGTTGTGGTGTCCAAATCAGCGCGTGCAATGCGTGCGGTAGGGAATAATGTTTGTAAAATAGTCACCACTTGCTGAGTGCCAATACCTTTTTTGAGGAATTTTTTTGCATCGACTTTGCATGATGGGCATGCAGTAGGGAGCTCTTGGGTAAATGCGCAGTAATGGCAATTGAGTTGCTGTTCTGTGTTTTGTGTGTGAAGTGTCAAGCTCACTGAGCAATGTGGGCAGCTGAAAATGAAACTGCATCCCGTGCATTGTACAAAAAAGCTGAATCCACGCCGGTTCAAGAAAATAATAATTTGCTCTTTTTTTGTGAGCCTTTCTGCAATCGCGGCTTCCAGTTCTGTGCTGATCCAAAAGTTTGCACGTCTATTTTGTGTGGTCAGGGGCACAATCTGTACGGTTGGCAGTTGTCCAGCGAAGCGCTTTTTCAGTTGAAAGAACTTCCACTGTTTTGTTTTTACCTGATAGAGCGAGCTTATTGAGGGGGTTGCAGATCCTAGCAAAATCGGTATTTGAGCAATTTGTGCACGTAGTAATGCGGCATGGCGAGAGTTGATTTTAGGATGTCGCTTTTCTTGATACCCCGTTTCATGTTCTTCATCAATGATGATAAGACCGAGATTTGCGATAGGGAGTAAGATTGGTAAATGTACACCGACAATTACCGTTGGTTTTTCTTCAAGAAGTCGTTGCCAAAGAAGTCGTTTTTCTTTAATACTGATTGCAGAGTGAAACCCGCAGATATGAATGGTTTCAGGAAGTTGCGCCATCAGTATTTTTTGAAATTGAATGGCAAGCGTAACTTCCGGGAGTAATAAAATTACGGTTTTGTTTGCTGCAATTGCATTAATGATGAGCTTTTTATACACCTCTGTTTTGCCCGATCCGGTTACGCCGTGCAATAATGTGGGTGCATAACAAGGTGTGTGCAGATACTGGGCAACGAATTGGTATACCTGCTGTTGTTCATCAGTAAGTTGTACTCCTTTTTGTACAGTGGGCGCATGAATGGGTTGTATCGATGGTGGCGTACTAGCATCTGTTTTTTCTACTAAAAATTGTCGTACACGTTTAATAAAATGAATGGATGGAATGGTATATAAATAACCAAGTTCAGCAATGAACTCTTTATATGCCTGATCATTGGGAAAAGGTTCTATCCCCAAGCATTCTTTTATTTCAAAACTCGTGTGCGGTATGGAACTCAGTTGCTTCATGACAATTGCAGGGACGGTACGGTTGCGAAGTGGCACAGAAACAATGGTGCCAACTACAATAGTAGCAGGCAAAGTGCTGGGCATTTTATAATAGAGTGGCCGGGTAAAGCCATTAAGCAGTTGAACTTGGATATACATAATTTCTAGTATATAGAATATTTTGATGTTTGTTTGGACAATGTTTAACAAAAAGGAGTTGTAATGAAGTTTACGCGTGTAGTTGTGAGTATGATGTTGAGTGGTCTATTTATTGGAATTGTCGCTGATGAGCAGAGCATGTGGCGCATTGAATGTCCAATACAGGAACCGACGGCGCAACTAATCAGAAAGCATTCTTGGAAACCAGGTTGTCCAGTAGCTTTTGAGGATTTAGCGCTGGTCACGCTGCCGTACTGGGGATATGATGATCAACCCCATACTGGTCAAATGGTGGTGCATAGAAAGGTTGCACAAGAAGTTGTCGAGGTTTTTTGTGCGTTGTTTGAGCATAAATTTCCGATAGAGCGCATGCGTTTGATTGATGAGTATAATGCGGATGATAATCTATCGATGAACGATAACAATAGTTCTGCATTTTGTGCACGCGAAATCACCAACAAGCCGGGACAGTGGTCTTTGCACAGTTATGGGATTGCAATTGATGTTAATCCACTCATTAATCCGTATGTAAATAAATCACTGGTGTTGCCAGAAGCCGGCAAAGCATATCTTGATAGAACGATCGGTTGCAAAGGAATCATTACTGATGCGGTTGATAATGTTTGTTATCAGGCGTTTGTAACGCGCGGATGGGATTGGGGAGGAAGCTGGATGCCGATTAAAGGGTATGTGGATTATCAGCATTTTGCTAAGGATCCATCGGTGGTGAGTTAAGGTTGTGTTTTTGTGTGTATGAAAAATAATTATTGCGATAATCGTATAAAACATAGTACGACATAAAATGGTGAAAAGATGTAGTAAATAAAAAAGTGAAAAGCGAGTAATGATGGTACGCAACATTCTTATTTTTCTGTTGTTTTTCAGTGTTTGGGTTTATGCAGGAAAAAATGATTCATCGAATTCATTTGAACTACGTGGTGCTGTAATAGATTCAGAGAAAGATAATAATAAACCTGATAGAAATGGAGTTCCACAGACGCCAGGATTTTATTATAAAGTAGGACCGAGAAGTAATGATTCTTCGTATCATGGATCTTCAATATCTAGAAATTCTATGCGCAAGATTGCGGCGAGTCATAAAATTGATACACGGAACTTTTCTCTTCGGGATTTGGCATTTCAAAAATTGTCTTGGGCCGAAATCAATAGATGTGTTTCGCAGTATTATGATGCATCAACTGATGCAGTTGTTGTATTTAACCCATTGTATTTGACGCATGCGCCTCGTGCCTGTGCAAACTGGACAGTCCAGACGTATTGGGAAGGGCTGAGGGTGTTGTCTGCGCGTAGATTTCTTCTAGACCAGAATGTGGATTTACCGCCCGAATATAAATATTTTGGTAAAAATAGTCAGTATAAAATGTATGTGCATGATGGAGATCGACATTGGATTGCGCAACAATGGCCACTCTATGACTATCCAGCCTTTTGGGAATTTCTTAAACAGTATCCTGATTATGAGCATTGTATATTAGCTGCGCAGAATCTTATTAATCGGAATGAATCGGTACGTGATCAGTTGTCTGCGCAAGCAAGAGAAAAAATAGCTGCGCAAGCAACACGTATTACTGAATGCTATAAAGCTGCGCACGCACATGCAATACAAGAGCAACATGAGCGTGAAGAGCAGGCAAGATTAGCAGCGCAGAAACAGCAAGAGGAATATGAAGAGAAGCTATTGCGAGAGGAAGTAAAAAAACAGGAAGAAATCAGACAGCTGGAGATGATACAAGATCAGTTACGCATGCAGTATACCTGTTTAGAGTCTCAGTGCGGTGATAAAAATCGGTTGCAGCATCTACGGAATGGATTTGTAGCTGTGCAGACGGTAATTAATGGTAATGATGTATCAATATTAGTTATCAGAGAATTGAACAATAATGCAATAGATATCTTGCAAGATTTGGATATAGATGCACAAGAATTTACGCGTTGTTTTGGTAATGCAATAGCCACTGCAAAGCATGAAGAAATTATAGATATTACTAATACATTCGGTGAACTGAGTATACAACCGAATCTACATAAAATTTCATCTATAATGTGTGGCTTTGCTAACAGCGCGCAAATATGTAATAAAAGTGGGGATGTTAAAGAGGCAAATGCAATTGCAGATTTTTGTTGGGATATGCTGGAATATTCCCAGGCATTTGCGGGAGGCATTTTTGATGGTCTAAAAGCCATAGGGAATTCAGTTATTCATGCAGATCAAACAATTCAACATATAGCTAGTGCATGTACAAGAGCAGTGACATTTATAGAAGATATTATGATGCATGCGGAATACTTTAGTGATGAGTGTGAAACACATATGCTCGCTCAGTGTATGGGCATTGAGCACAAAGATCCAAGAGGTGAAATAGAAAAATATACGGAAAAACTTGTGCGGATGGGTGATGCTTTGGAGGCTGCAGGTCACCGTTTTAATAATAAATCAGGTCCTGAAAAAATAAGAATATGTACATCGCTTGGCGTTGAATTATGTTTGACGCCTGTCGTATATGATAAATTGTTTTGTGGCGCTGGTTTACTATGTAGGGCTGTTTCTCCATACGTAAAGGAAGCGTTGCAAAGACTTCCAAATTCTGTACCTGCGGAACATTTGCTTATGTGTGCAGAAGGTGGATCGGAAGTCGAAGTTGCCCTTGAAGCAACGAAAATGTTTGAAAAAGCGGCTGAAGCAGAGAGTAAAATTGCTGGGATTGCTGGTGGCGGAAAAAATATTGGTAATTTTATTACCAAGGAAGCTGCATATACACTTTTAGAAGAGTCACAAGAATTGCATCAATTAGAAAGAATCATAGAACGATTAAGACAGACAGCAGATAAAAATATTTTTAAAACCCATTATTCTCCAGCTAATAGTACTAAAATCGAAGCAATTGAAGCAAAGGCAGAATCTTTGTATGCACTGATAAGAGAGACGGCAAATGATATTAACAGAGTGTCTGAAAATACCGGCCTATCTCAAAAAATTGTTAAAAAAGTTAAAGAACATGTGTTCTTTGATGAACATATATTATTCAATGAAATTAAGCGATTTGCGCCAGATATTGATATGGCAGAAGCATGGACCAGGCTAGCTGATAATAAATTTGTACAAGCAGATTTATCTTGGCTGTTGCATGAATATGCAGAATCGATTCTTATGAAGGGGCAACAGATGAATTGGAGAAGTGCGCATGATATTATAAACCAGTTTTATAATTGGGAAATATTAATTCAATAATTGTGAGGAGTTTTATGGGAAAATATGTTGGTATCAAAAAATATCTTGAAAAAAATAATATGTATTATTATGTAGTTTCAACTAATGATTTTGGTGGAGCACTTTTTTATATAAGGATTGATCCTATTTCTAAAATATTAGATTTTTTTGAAACATCAGATTTTAATCAAGAAGTAGTTTATAGTAAAGATATGCATGACCCTGATTTTATGTTAGAAGCAAAAAATTCAAGCATTAATTTGCACGTTACTCCCTATGTATTATTAAAAGTTTACAGAGCCATTAAGAATAATGATTTTCCTGAGTATCTTGATTATTGTGCATGATCGTGTTCGGATTTTATTATTTACGAATTAAAGAGTAGAAGAAATGGGTCTGAGGCAGTGTTCGAATATGATTTTTAAGTAGTGGATCTTGTGCATTGAAGAGGTATGGGAATAAAGATTAAGTTATTTGCAGACAAATCTATCCAATCATTACAACAGCTGTGGAATGCTTTTGATCCAATTGGTGTGTATGAATACTCCGAGTGGCCCGATGATGAATATCTTACCTATGTGTATGAGACGGCAGATCTTTTTGAAAAAGGTGTCACCTTTGAGCAGCTGTATGCATATGTATGCGATGTAGTCAGAAACCGTATTGGCTTATCATCTGTTAGCGTGAGCGATACAGAAATTGTGGATTTTGTACGTCATCTGCAAGCATGGTATGATGTTTATAAGTAATAAAACATAGCATATATGATTATCGCATAAAGGGTGTTCGATGCAGTTTGATCCAAAGAAAACAGTATTTTTGATAGATGGTTCTTCATTTTTGTATCGAGCATATTACAGTGTTCGCCCGTTACATACTCCTAAGGGTGAAGCGGTGCAGGCGGTATATGGCTTTGCACGAATGCTTAAAAAATTAATTGATACTTTTAATCCGCAATACATAGCATTGGTTTGGGATAGCAAGGGGAAAACAACGCGACATGAGATGTTTGAAAGTTATAAAGCGACACGGCAAGCAGCGCCGAGTGATATTTTCGATCAAAAAGAATATATAATCAGACTTGCGGATGCAATTGGTATGAAGCAGATTGCCAAAACGGGCATTGAAGCGGATGATATTATGTTTTCGCTTGCCAAAGAACAAACGCCCCATAGCGATAGCGTTGTGTTTGTGACTTCTGATAAAGATATGGGCCAAGCGCTCAACGATAAGGTCTTTATTTATGACACGTTCAAAGATGTGATTTTTGATGTAAAAAAGTTTGAAGAAAAAATGGGTTTCTCGGTTGATCGATTGCCGCTATATTTTGCATTGCTGGGGGACGCTTCAGATAATATTCCTGGTGTTAAAGGGATTGGTGAAAAGGGCGCGACTGATTTGGCACAACGGTTTGCGACTCTTGAAGAGTTGTATGAAAACGTGACATCGATTAAAGGCAAAACGCGGATTGCGCTTGAAGAGCAGAAAGATAAAGCATTTTTAAGTCGAGATCTTTTTTTACTGCAGTATCATCCAACTAAGCTAGAAAAAGATGATTTATCATTTGATAGTGCGCAGTGGAGAAGTGCGGAAGAACTGTTTAAAGAGCTTGATTTTAAAAGTTTATTGCAAGATATCGGCGTGACGGCTGAACTTTCTGTAGAGCAAAAAATTGCTGCGATTTCAACATTAGATTTCAAAGCGGTTACCACCGAGCAGCAGCTTGCTGATTTATCAGTTGCTTTAAAAAAAGCGGGTGCCTTTGCGATGGACACTGAAACCGTTGGCGTGCGTCCATTACAAGATCCGTGTATCGGTATGTCGTTTTGTTTTCAAGAAGGTGAGGCATATTATGTGCCATTTGGGCATGCGGTTACCATGTTTGAACAACAGCTATCGCGTGAGCAGGTGGTAGCGGCATTAAAGCCTGTGCTAGAAGATGAAGCATGCAAAAAATATTTGCATCATGTGAAATTTGATCAGTTGGTATTGCATACATTGGGCATTAAGTTGGCAGGGGTCGCTTTTGATACAATGATTGCAGCAACCCTGTTATCGCATGGCTGGCAGCGCGCTGGTCTTAAATTTTTATCAAAGCATTATTTTAACGAGGATATGCTGACATTTGCAGAGCTAGTGACGAATAAAAAACTATCTAATTTCTCACAAGTGCCGCTTAATATTGCCACATTATATGCTGCGCATGATGCGCACCAAACATTTAAGCTGTATGCGGTTTTAGTGCAAGAGTTAAAAAAAGAAAAAAAGTTGTCGCAGTTGTTTTATGATATTGAGATGCCGGTGGTGCAAGTTTTGGTAGAAATGGAAGCTGAAGGTATTTACTTGGATGTGCCGGAGCTCAAACAGTTGGGCAAAACGGTTGATGCTCGTTTGATTGAAATTGAAGATGGGATTCTTAGTTTAATTGGCGATAAGCATGCAGGGATTAATTTGAATTCACCCAAACAGATTGGGGTTTTATTGTTTGAAGATTTAAAACTGCCACCACAAAAAAAATCGGCAAAAAAGACGGGATATTCAACAGATCAAGAAGTACTTGCAGCGCTTGCAGAGTTACATCCAGTACCAGGACTTATCATGCAGTATCGCGAACTGGCAAAATTAAAAAGTACCTATATTGATGCGTTGCCTGAATATGTGAATCCAATAACTAAAAAAATTCATACAACGTACAATCAAATAGCGGTAGCAACAGGGCGGCTTGCGAGTTCTGAGCCTAATTTGCAAAATATTCCTTCAGATGGATCCGTGTTTGGATTTCAGATTCGTGCGGCATTCAAACCTGATCCGGGCTATGTGTTTTTATCCGCAGACTACTCACAGATTGAGTTACGCGTTCTTGCGCAGTTGTCGGGGGATACAACGTTACGAACAGCCTTTTTACATGGACACGATATTCATGCCGAGACAGCGGCGCGGCTTTTTGATGTTGCGCTTGCTGATGTTTCGCATGACCAGCGGCAGATTGGAAAGCGTATCAATTTCTCGATTTTGTATGGGTTGACGCCATATGGACTTTCTAAGGATCTCAATATCTCTTTTGCTGATGCTAAACAGTATATCGATAAATATTTTAAGCAATATCCATCGGTGTCTGGCTGGATGGAGACGATAATTGATTTTGCAAAGGCGCATGGGTACGTGGAAACCCTCTGGGGACGGCGGCGCTATGTGCCAGCAATTAATGAAACAAATCGTCCACTATACGAAGAAGCACGCCGAGTAGCGATCAATACGGTGGCGCAAGGTACAGCGGCGGAGATTATGAAAAAAGGGATGATAGCCTTGCGTAATGTGATTATAGACCAAAGATTAGGGGCAAAAATGCTGTTACAGATTCATGACGAAATTTTGTTGTCGGTTCCGGAAGGCCAGCAGCAAGAGACTGAGCGATTGGTTAAAGCATGTTTAGAAGGGGTGGTTGATTGGTCGGTTCCATTGAGCGTTACTACTCGATTGGGAGCTGATTGGAAGGAAGTAACTAAGTAGGAATATGTGATGATTAAGGTTGCTGTTTTTTATAGGCGTGACTATAATTTGTGGCGGTCAAATATTATTTAATTCATACATATAAAGGATTGTTATGAATAATCAGTTGCGAGCTGTAGCAGTATTAGGCTTCTTATTTTGTTTGCCGATGGGCATGCCGATAGAGGCGAAGCACGGTCATACACATCGTGGGGTATTACACGCGGCGGTGAACCAGGAGAAACAGGAAAAAAATGCATTAGCTGAGCGGAATAAGAAGTTGCACGGTGAAAATCGTCATCTCAAACGGGAGCTTAATAAACCTGCTACGCTAAGTGGAGCGCTTGCAGCATCTGGCATTGCAGCGGCGTCGGCGGGCGTACTATTTGCAGGGGTCGTGCAGATGAATAAAGCTTTGGTGGCCCAAGGGCTTGTTACAGGCGGTGTAATGGGTGTTGCAGTACCAGTTGCAGTAGGATTAGTAGGATTAGTATATCTGAGACCAAAGCGAGAGGCGGCGGTGAAGAAGCTAGTTGGTGGTAGGTATACAGAGTTAACCGATATAATATCAACGGGAGCATTTTTAGCGGCATGTAAGATAGTGGGTGCCCCGATTATAAAAAAATAGCTATCAGCGTTAGGGCCCCTTCGAGGGCCCACATTTGATTTTTCACTCATGAATTGACATTTTAGCCAGTTGATTCATAATAGGAGGAAATTAGATTTAATTCGAAATTGTTACTTGTAGATTACAGTTCTTACGCGAGTGCGATCAGCATTCGCTCAACCAATTTAGAGGATACCGATGGCAACGAGTAAAAGCGGCGGCTCGACCAGTAATGGTCGCGAAAGTCATAGTAAGCGACTAGGGTGCAAATTATTTGATGGTCAAGTAGTAACTGGTGGTGAAATTATTGTTCGTCAACGTGGAACACACATACATCCAGGTTGTGGTGTTAGACGTGGTAGCGACGACACTTTATTTGCGGTAAGCAAAGGCTCTATTAAATTCCATTGGGGCTTAAAAGGTCGTAGATACGTTTCTGTACGAGCTTCTTAATATATAAATTTATAATCTGTGATAAAAAATTCTTGCGCAACCGGTGAAATAGTGTTAATAAAAAGCATATGAATTTGATAGTAGCAGTTATTAATTTGTTTACCATCTTCGGAGAGAGTTATGATTGATTTTTTGAAATATCGTAAATTTGTAGCGTTATATTCATTGTTACTTGTCGTGGGTGGGATTGCGGTTTATTTTTATAAAGAGCAAACTTACGGAGAGGCGTTCAGCTATAGCATTGATTTTAATGGTGGTACACAGATATGGTTGCGTTTTGACGGTCCAGTAGATAGTCAAAAAGTGCGTACCGTGTTAGAAGATAATGGTTGGAAAAACCCCGTTCTTCGTGAGTTCCCCGCTAAACAAGAGTTATTGGTTCGTGTACAAGAATTTGTGAGCGATTCAAAAGGTCTTGCTGATAAAATTACTCAGAAAATTAATGAGAGTATATCAGATAATCGTGCTCAAGTGTTGCAAAGTGAAGGTGTTGGACCAAGTATTGGAGCGGAGCTTCGGCAGCAGTCAATATATGCAGTGCTTTTCTCGTTAATAGCGTTGCTTTTGTATATTGCGTTTGTTTTTTGGTCATTTGCTTTCGCATTTGGAGCTGTGGTTGCCTTAGTTCACGATGCGCTTATTATGGTAGGATTTTTCCTATTATTTGATCGCGAAATATCAATCAACGTGATTGCAGCAATTTTGACAGTCCTTGGATATTCGATTAATGATACGATTATTATATTTTCTTATATCAGAAATCAGCTCAAAAAGAATACCACGGGTTCTTTGTATGATGTGGTAAACGTGAGTATTAATAAAACGTTACGCCGTACCATTCTGACTAGTTTTGCAACAACATTGGTTGTTGTATCGATGTTGGTCTTCGGTGGTGAAGTATTACGTGATCTTTCATTGACATTATTAATAGGTATTGTGTTTGGTACATATTCATCTATTTTCATCGCAAGTCCTGTTATGATGTTGTTTTACAATCGTAAAGAAGCAAAAGCCTAATTTATAGAGGTTTTTGTTTATAAGATATAGCTAATGGAGGTTGTATCTTTCTTTAAAATGGTTGAAAGTCTTGAGTTTTATATTTGTATTTTGATATCCTTGATTCTAGTAAGTATATTCATTGTTATTTTTTCTTTCTTTTTCGTGTATTAATCAAGCAGATCGTTATTTTTCTCATGAAAATTTTTAATTCGTTTATATAGCAAAATGTGCTACAAAAAGTATGGTTAATTTTAATCTATTTCTATTTATTTTTAGGGAGGGTGCATGAAAACCCGAGATGAACAACCTATTGACGATGGGGTTCGTGTGCAAAAAAAGGACTCTGCAAAAGAGACTGTTAAAAAAGAGAGCAGTAGAAAAAAAGAGCCTGTTGTTACAGCGCTTGAAAAAAATCAGTCAGAAAAAGAGATTGTTGAGAAAGTAGTTACGCCAAGAAGGTCTTCATCAGCAAAGATTGTAGCGGAATCGGTGGTTTCTGAGCCAGTTGTATCGCATGAATCAAAAGTACCTGAAAAAACTACTCCGATAGAGAAGGTGCATGCAAAAGAGCCTCGTCAACAAGGAGCGGCTGCGGCGCGTGAGAAGGCTGAGGTGTTAGATAAAAAATTAGAATCTGCAAAGTCTGAAGTTGATTCATCAGTTACATCACATTCATTAGAACCAAGACCGGCGCATGAATCAGTTCGTGATAGAGAGCATCAATCGCGGATCGTAGAAACAATGCCCGAACAGTCGACTGCGCAACAAGTACCATCACAACCAGCACCGCAACAGAGAGCCGTAGAGCAGCAAAGATACAGTGAGCAGGAAAGCAGACGCGAACAGTTGCCAAGAGAGCAGCAAGTGGGTGAAGGCGGAAGAGAGTTTTCTCACGGCGGCCAGCAACATCGACAAGATGGTGATGATCGTCATAGAAATCGGCAGCAATGGGATTCCGGTAGACCGTACAATAACTATCGTTCCCGTCCACAACAGCAGCAGCAAGGAGCCGGTGGGCAACAGCATCAAAATCAACAGCAACATCAGCAGCGTCAGAAAGATCAGCAACAAAAATCTCCTGGTCAAAAGTCGCAACAAGAGCAGGTAAAAGTTCCGCTAAAAGAGCTATCATTGCAAGATCTTAATGTGTATGCGCGTAAGCTCGGCATTATTGGTGCCACGTTGATGACTAAAGTTGTATTGATCGATCGTATTACGTATGTAGAAGCAAATCCCGACATGGAAATGAAGGTTGAAGGTGTTTTAGAAAAACTACCTGATGGATTTGGTTTTTTACGGTCGCAGCAATTTGATTATGTATCTGGACCTGATGATGTGTATGTTTCTCCATCACAAATTAGACGATTTAATTTAAAAACTGGTGATATGGTTACCGGTGTGATTCGCAAACCAAAAGATGGCGAAAAATATTTTGCACTTTTAAAGGTTGATGCGGTTAACTATGACGACCCAGCAAAGACGGTCGATCGTATGAGTTTTGAGCAGTTGACACCACTGCACCCAGATAAGAAATTTAATTTAGAATTAGAGCATGATCCGAAAGCGATCTCAACCCGTATAATGGATATCTTTACTCCTATTGGTAAGGGTCAGCGTGGTTTGATTGTTGCGCCACCAAAAGTGGGTAAAACGGTATTGCTTAAAGAAATTGTAAAATCCTTAATTGTGAATTATCCCGATGATCATTTGATTGTACTTTTGATTGATGAGCGTCCTGAAGAAGTAACGGATATGCGCAAAGCGGTTGAAGGTTCAAAAGCTGAGGTAGTTAGTTCAACGTTTGATGAATCAGCTGAGCGGCATGTGCAAGTTGCGGAGCTTGTTTTAGAAAAAGCAAAGCGGCTCGTTGAAATGGGTAGAAGTGTTATTATTCTACTCGATGCGATTACTCGTTTAGCGCGTGCATATAATACAACCGCACCAGCTTCAGGGAAAGTATTAACGGGTGGTATTGATGCAAATGCGTTACAGCGTCCAAAACGATTCTTTGGTGCTGCGCGTAATACACAAGAAGGTGGTTCGCTTACTATTATTGCAACAGCGTTGGTTGATACTGGTTCTCGTATGGATGAAGTGATTTACGAAGAATTCAAAGGTACGGGTAATATGGAAATTCATATGACGCGTAAATTATCAAATCGTCGTATGTATCCAGCATTTGATTTGATGCAGTCAGGAACGAGACGGGACGATCTCCTTATTGATGCAGAAGATTTAAGTAAAATTTGGGTGTTACAGAAATTTTTGGCAACAATGAATACGGTTGAGGGTATGGAGTTTTTAATTGATAAAATTAAAAAGACCAAGAACAACCGAGAGTTTATTGATGTTATGAATAAAAAAGCAGGTTCCACTCCTTCTGGTTCAGGTTCATCAGGATCTGGATCATCTTCTGGATCAGGATCAGCGTAAAATATCTAAAGACAGATCAGAAAATTCGCCTTTGTGGGCTTTATAATGGCCAACGAAGGCGATCATTCCAGCATTATCAGTGCAATATTGCGGTGATGGTGCAAAGAATGGAATATTTTTTTGCAGGCATAATGCCTGCAATTTTCTTTTGATAAACTTATTACATGCAACACCACCAACAAACGCAACAGCTTTTACTTGTGGAAATTGTTTGAGTGCGTAGGTGATTTTATCTATGAAAATATCGGAGATGCAAACGAGTAGTGAGCTTGCGACCTGCTGTTGTAAGAGGATGTTTGATGCTTGTGTGAATTGTTTAGTTTCTAAAATATAGGCATTTCTTTTTACCAAATCATACAGCACTGCAGTTTTTAGCCCAGAAAAGCTAAAATCGAATGAGGATTTTTTGGTGCGCGGATATGAAAAAAAATCTTGAAAATCTACTGCAGCCGCATACTGTTCTATAATTGGTCCGCCAGGGTATCCGAGATTAATGAGTTTTGCTATTTTATCAAAAGCTTCACCTGCTGCATCATCAACGGTTTGCCCTAAGACATCATATACGCCAAAATCATGCACTAAATAGAGCGAAGTGTGCCCCCCGGATGCGGTAATGCATAGGTAAGGAAAGGGGATATCGTTTTCAATCTGTGCTGAAAATGCGTGACCTTCTAAGTGGTTGACGCCGATTAATTTTTTATTAGTTGCCCATGCGAGAGATTTTGCAAAACAGACTCCAACAAGCAACGATCCAGCGAGTCCTGGCTTGTGCGTGACTGCTATCACGTCAATATCATTCAGTGTACAGCCTGCGGTATCAAGTGCTTGTTGTATGATGATCGGCATTTTTTCTAAATGAGATCGAGAGGCGACTTCTGGAAGAACCCCACCAAATGGTGTGTGTAGAAAAGCTTGTGAGTATAAATGGTTTGAAAGCATGCCGTGAGTGCTGGAGTATACTGCTGCAGCTGTTTCATCACAGGAGCTTTCAATGGCCAAAATGGTGTAATTCATATGCGTTATGTTGTTACCGTTCTTACTATTTTGCTGTTTAAATCATACCGTACTTCTTTTTCGATCGTTGCGTGAATTGCATTGTAATCGATCGACGAGAGCAGGATCTCTATAGATTTTTCATAGAATTGATCTTCGGTTCCATTAAGGATTAAAATATCATTTCTGATAAAGATGGTAGGAAGTTCAGTAGAAGAACCGCCCGCAAGGTGATCTACAAAGTGTGGATTATAGGCAATAATGAGCGTGTCTTCAGGTAGGCGTCCCTGTTTGTCAGGGATCTCACATTCATTGATAATCCAAGTATATTCAGGTTGCTGAATTCGATTAGAGCGGTTTGAGGGTGTTTTGAGTTCTAGTGATAATGAGTAGAATTTGTAGTTTTGGGTTGGTTCGACTCTGAGATAATCAACGGTGCCGGATGATACCATTTTAAACTCTGGCACTTCAGAGATTATAAGGAGCCAAAAATGTGCTTTATCTCTATTTTCTAAAAAATTAAATGAAATCTTGTTGCCGTTTTTATCGTTGTCTAGCTCGATGCGACAGCCTAATTTGCATGCGTACACGTCGGGAGTTTTTTTTAAGGTTTTGGGGAATTGAATAGCAATAGAGAGCATGGTGGGATTATCAATAGCTATTGCTATGCTGTGAGTATATGTAATAATGAGATTTAATAGGATCATGCTTCTTAATAATTTTGTATTCATTGTGTATCCTTGGTAAAATCTTTATGTTGTAACTATACTTTCAAGTATACAATACCTGAAATATCTGAGAGTTACAAATAGAGTGTTACATGCAATGTACAAAGGGGATATTGTGATTAATTGGTTGCAAAAAAAATGTACGGAAATGGTTCAGCAAGAGCGATCGAGTCATCGTCTTGCTATTTCTTTTTGTGTTGGGGTATATATTGCCTTTTCACCTTTTATTGGTTTGCATACCGTCATTACCTTTTTTGTAGCATGGCTTTTTGGCCTTAACATTGTGGCATTGCTGGGAAGCCGGTTGCTGATTAATAATCCTTGGACGATGGTGCCCCTTTATAGCGCTGGAAATTTCTTTGGAAATAATTTTTGCATGTACCTCTTTGGAACCACTATGTTTGAACAGAATCCTTCATGGATGAGCTGGATCAATGAGCCATTGACTCAGTATGTAGGGGTCTCAGGAATTTCATTCTGGTCGTTTTTTATCGGCACTAATTTGCTTGGTATAGCCATAGGTGTTATTCTATACCCAGTGATGCGTTATGTTTTTACCAGATTAATTATTGCGCATCATGGTTCTTACAACTAAAGAATAAACCTACGATCGTCTTCGCGAGCCGCCATTGGCGTGCGTGGCGATCCAGATGAATGAGGGAATACTTAGACGATATGAAACTAATTGCACGAAATAAAAAAGCATTTTTTGAGTATGAGATTTTAGATAAAATCGAAGCGGGTCTTGTTCTTACCGGTGATGAGGTTAAGTCGATCCGTGCGGGCCAGGTTTCCTTGATTGGTGCCTTTGCAACCGTAAAAAATGGCGAGTTGTTTCTTATTAACTGTAATGTTTCTTTGTATGCGCAAGCGTATATGAAAGACAAAGAACAGGCGCTACGAAGTCGTAAGTTACTGCTCAGCAGGCGTCAGCTTAATAAAATGATCGGTGATATATCGATCAAGGGGATAACCATTGTCCCGCTGCAAATGTACCTGAATGATAAAAATTTGGTAAAAGTTGAACTTGGTCTGTGTAAATCTAAAAAAGCTGCGGGTAAAAAGCAGGCGATCAAAGAACGAGATATTGATCGTCAGGCGAGCCGGGAGCTTAAAGATGTCTACAAATATAAATAGCAGCAATAGCTGAAGTAGCTTTCGTATGCCCAAGATGAAAACCCCACACAATGAGGGGCGTAGCAAAAAGACGAACGATTGATAGACTAATTAAGAGATAGTAAAGATCTAGTATATAAGCAAAGGTCGTTTGTTATGATTAATCAACCAAAACGTATGGGAATTCATTACAGCATATTTGAGGATTTCGTTAAAGAAAATCGCATATATGTTGATAAAACCAAAATCATACATGAACTCATAACCGCGTCTAACAAAAAACACTTTTATTTCGTATCTCGTCCTCGCCGTTTTGGAAAATCCCTTTTTATTTCTACGCTCAAAGCTATTTTTTCAGGCAAAAAAGAATTATTCAATGAATATTGGATCGGCAAAAATGGTAATTATGATTGGATAGCACATCCTGTTATCCATTTAGATTTTGGTGGTATTACGAACAGAACCCCAGAACAATTGGAACAAAGTTTGTGCTTTGCTTTGCAGCAAATTGCGGTAGATCATGGTATTGAACCATTAACAGGATCCACTCCAGCAAATATGCTTAAACAACTTGTTCAAAATTTAAAACAACATGATCCTATAGTCTTGCTCATCGATGAATATGATAAGCCGATTGTTGATCATATTGATAATCTTACGATCGCTGAAGACAATAGAAAAATACTCGGTAATTTTTATACGACTGTAAAATCACTCGAACAATATTGGCGTGCTATTTTTATAACTGGCGTTAGTAAATTTGCTAAAACATCATTGTTTTCTGGTTTAAATAACCTTACAGAGCTTTCTTTTGATCCTATTGCCGCAGAGCTTTTCGGGTATACTGAGGAAGAACTAATTACCTATTATTCTTCTCAAATAGATAGTCTTGCGCAACATGCTGGCAAAACAAAGTTAGAAACCATAAAAAATCTAAAAAACTGGTACGATGGATACCGATTTTCACAAGATATGCAAAAGTCTCTTATGTATAACCCTCTGTCGGTTACCACATGCTTGGACAATAAACGATTTGCTAATTATTGGTTTAGCACCGGATCACCCGGTTTCCTGATAGCTCTATTACGCCAAAAAGGGATACATCTTGAAATCAATGAGCCAATCAAAATGTCGATGAAGGGGTTCGAGTCTATTGATATTCATAATATTCCACTCTATGCCCTTCTTTTACAAACCGGTTATCTAACGATTGCTGATTATGACTCTTCGGATAACGTTTTCACCTTAGATTATCCGAATGAAGAAGTGCGAGAGTCTTTTAAAGATTATCTTGTACAGGCATTTGCATATGCTACACCCGATACCTTAGAAATGGAACTTGTACGTATGCGCAGAGCTTTACTAAACAAAGATTTTGCAACCTTTTGCAATGCAGTTAAAATCCTTTTTGCAGGCATTCCCTATAATTTACATATTCCACGAGAAAGTTATTACCACTCGCTTATTCATTTTATGTTTGATTTGATAGGCATGCGACCACGATCAGAGGTTGCTTCCAGCCACGGCAAAGCTGATCTTGTACTCGAAACAGCAGATGCAATTTTTGTTTTTGAATTTAAATATGATAGTTCAGCGCAGCAAGCTCTCAATCAAATTATTAAAAAGAAATACCATGAAAAGTATATGCACAAAAATAAAGAGATTGTTTTGGTTGGTATTACCATTAATTTTAAAGATAAAAACGTAGAGTTTGAGTGGGCTCAACAAGCTTTATAAAATGAAAAGCTTGCAACATTAATGAGAGATTAGAATCTATGAAAAAATTTTTAATACATGTACTGGACCGAACGCCACTAGATTCCGAAGGCGTTAAATATTGTTTAGGTGAAATTCAGATAGGTTCATTTAAAGAAACATTTCGTATGCCATTAGATTTTTGGAGTATCGAACAATATGAAGAGCAATGGAAAGAGGGTATTGAGCGTCTGAAAACATATGATACATCATGTTTGGTGATGATGGTTCAAGGCCCCGGTCCTGAAATGCAACCATGGGCAAAGTTATGGATGATATATAACGTGGGAGGTGAAATTTATATGAAAGATGCTATTATCCTCAGTTCATATTTTAAAAAAGTCTATAAAGATAGGCCTTTTACTCCGCAGACTTGTTATTCTTTGATTTCAAAACGTGGTGACGGCGCTCAAAAATGGGACGTTGACCTTCAGGATTTATTGCGATTTGTTGATGCATAAGGGTGGTGCAATACAGTTAAATATAGCTAATATTCGGCTATAATTGCGTGATTGCAGGGCTTTGTTATACTAAAAAGCATAATAGCTTTCGTATATAAATGCAGGTGGTCCCTATGTTAATTATTTCTGGTCTCCAAGTGTCAGTCGATGATACGGTGATTTTAAAAGGGGTAGATTTAACGGTCAATCCGGGGTCTATTCATGCGATTATGGGACCAAATGGCTCTGGAAAAAGTAGTCTTGCATACACCCTTATGGGGCATCCATTATATACCGTTTTACAAGGATCAATACAATTTTGCGGTCAGGTATTAACAGAGCTTTCTGTTGATAAGCGAGCGCAAGCTGGCATTTTTTTATCATTTCAGCAGCCGTATGCCGTGCCCGGTGTTACGGTTTTTTCTTTGTTAAAAGAGGCACATCGTGCCGTGGCCGGTAAAGATTGTTCTATTAAAGAGTTTCAAGATGTGTTAGCGGATGCGCTTACATCGGTAGGGCTTGCGCCTTCTTTTGCCGATCGAGCTATTCACGAGGGGTTTTCTGGTGGAGAAAAAAAACGGCTAGAAATGGCTCAAATGCTTATTTTAAAACCAAAATTGATTATTCTCGATGAGATCGATTCAGGTCTTGATATTGATGCGTTAAAGCTCGTTGCTGCCTGTATCAATCGGTTAAAAACAGAGCAACCGGCAATGAGTGTGATCTGCATTACCCATTATCAGCGGATTCTTGATTATGTTATCCCGGATTCTGTGCATGTGATGATAGATGGGGTTATAGCTCGGTCAGGTGATGCTCACTTAGCTCGTTCTATTGAACATGCTGGATATGTTGGGTTTAAATAATATGGATAACTATTCTTGCCATGCAGAAAAAGGCTTAAATCAACGTATTGTTACTGAAATTTCAGAAAAAAAGAATGAGCCTGGTTGGATGACGGATTACCGCCTTAAGGGGTTGGCGCTGTTTGAAAAAATGCCGATGCCAACCTGGGGAGCTGATCTGAGTCAACTTGATCCCTATGATATTTTTTATTATTTAAAGCCGTTTGAAAAAACTGCGACCTCTTGGGCAGATGTGCCAGATGATATTAAGACAACATTTGACGCGTTGGGAATTCCGCAAGCAGAACAGCAATTTTTGGCAGGGGTAGGTGCGCAGTTTGAGTCAGAGTTGGTATACAAAAGTTTAAAAAAACAGTGGGCAGACCAAGGGGTCATATTTACTGACATGTCTACCGGACTGCGTGATTATCCTGAATTATTTAAGAAATATTTTGCAACCGTGATTCCTGCGCATGATAATAAATTTGCTGCGTTAAATTCAGCGGTATGGAGTGGCGGTAGTTTTGTGTATGTACCCAAAGGAGTGCGTATTGATATGCCATTACAGGCTTATTTTAGGATTAATGCGGCGAGTATGGGGCAGTTTGAACGAACATTGATCATCGCAGAACCGGATAGTTTTGTGCAGTATGTGGAAGGGTGCAGTGCGCCACTCTATCGAAAAAATTCTTTGCATAGTGCGGTGGTGGAATTGTGTGCGCTAGCGGGTTCACATATTCGATATACCACGATTCAAAATTGGTCTCAAAATGTATACAACTTGGTCACCAAGCGTGCCATTGCCTATAAAAATTCGACCGTTGAATGGATTGATGGCAACTTCGGCAGCAAGGTGACGATGAAATATCCGGCGATTATTTTAAAAGAGCCGGGTGCAAAAGGACAGATAATTTCTATTGCCGTTGCCGGTAAAGGACAGCAGCAAGATGCGGGAGGAAAGGTGATTCATTTGGCCCCGCGTACCACATCAAATATTGTTTCAAAATCGATTAGTAAAAATGGTGGACGCGCGAGTTATCGTGGCCTACTGAAAATAGTTAAAGGTGCTAAACAATCAAAATCTACGGTGCAATGTGAAGCGTTGTTGCTTGATAGCCATTCTCGATCGGATACCTACCCCACGGTTGATGTGCGTGAGCAGCAGGTTGATGTAGGGCACGAAGCTTCAGTAAGCAATATAAATGCGATGCAGGTATTTTATTTGATGAGCAGAGGTTTGTCTCAAGCGCAGGCGCATGCAATGATTGTGAATGGTTTTATCGATGCATTTGTTAAAGAGTTACCGATGGAATATGCAGTTGAAATTAATCGATTGATTGCTATGGAAATGGAAGGGTCAATCGGATGAGCATGCAGCATAATGAGATCCGGCGGGTTATTATTGCACCAGGTCAGCAGCTGATTATACAAGAACGAGGGTCGCATGCAGAATCTAGTTCGGTTGAGTATCACGTTGGTGCACGTGCGCACTGCGTGATTATAGATCAGGATGATGATGTTGTTGGATCAGTAGTGAGCGATATTACTATTATTTGTGAGGCTGATGCACAAGTAACATACATTGTTGTTATGGCAGCAGCGAAAGCACATGATAAAACTATACGCATTATGTTACAAGGGGCGCGTGCACGAGTAGCCGTTCGTGGTGCATATTTGCTTACAGATGAGCAGCGAGTGCATGTTCGTACGCGTCAGGAGCATCGGGGGGCAGAAACGGCGAGCGATTTGCTGTTTAAAGGAATAGTCGCTGAAAAAGCTCAAGTAATATATGAAGGTATGATTCATATTGCAGCAAATGCATACAGAGCAAACGCTGATCAGCAAAATAAAACATTATTAATGGGCGATCATGCATCTGCGCAATCGATTCCTGCTTTAGAAGTGCTTACTCATGATGTGCGTTGTGCGCACGGCAGCGCAATAGGGCAATTAGACCGAGAGCATCTACTATATTTACAATCTCGTGGTATATCCATGCAATCGGCTCGACAGTTATTAGTAAAAGGTTTTCTTGCGGATATCCTTGAGCATCTGCCCAGCGATACGGCAGATGTATTAATTGCACGTATGATGGACAAAGTTGCAGTAGATAAGTTTAGCGTTACCGGTGCTATTGTATGAAAAATATACGTTCTGATTTTCCTATTTTATGTAAGTTGGTAGAGCAAAAACCGCTTATTTATTTTGATAATGCAGCAACAACGCAAAAACCACAGGCCGTTATAGATGCGATTGTTGATTTTTACAGTACCTATAATGCCAATGTCGGGCGATCAACGCATACACTGGGTGAGCGTGCAACAATGATGTATGAAGCGGCACGATCGACCGTTGCTCATTTTATTAATGCGGCCACTCCAGCAGGCATTGTATTTACGAGTGGAACCACAGAAAGTATCAATTTGGTTGCAGATGCATGGGGGCGTGCGCATATTAAAGCTGGTGATGAGATAGTAATTAGCGAGCTGGAGCATCATGCCAATTTGCTCACCTGGCAGAGGCTTGCGTCTCAGGTGGGAGCGAAGTTACGATATATACCAGTATCAACAACTACATACACATTAGATCTTACTGGGTTATCACATTTGATAACTGAAAAAACAAAACTGGTTGCAGTATCGCACGTATCTAATTTTTTTGGTAGTCAGCAGGATATTGCGGCCATTATTGCTCGTGCACATGCAGTTGGTGCAAAAGTATTGATTGACGCTGCGCAATCAGTTGGGCATCAGTTGGTTGACGTGCAACTTCTTAAACCGGATTTTCTGGCCTTTTCGGGACACAAAATGTTTGGACCAACAGGGATTGGCGTGCTCTATGTTGCTGCAGCAATGCATGATCAGATGGCCCCCTATCATGTGGGTGGTGGCATGGTGTATGAAGCAGATTGGCATACAGCAACATTTTTACCAATGTCGCAACGATTAGAGGCGGGTACGCCAGCAATTGCTCAAGCAGTGGGGCTGGCAGCAGCCATTACGTATATTAATGAGCATATTAATTTTGATGTGCTGCAAAAGCATGAAGCGTCTTTGTCTGCACGATTGATTGATGGTTTGCAGGTTTTCGATCGCATTACTATTATAGGTCCAATCGGCCAGCTACGATCGATTGGACATTTGGTCAGTTTTGTAGTGGATGGCATTCATGCACATGATGTTGCAGCGTATTTGAGTCAGCGTGGGATTGCAGTGCGTGCGGGGCATCATTGTGCACAGCCACTGGCAAAAAAGTTGGGTATTGCAGCATCAGTACGGGCCAGTTTTCATGCATATAATACAATGCAAGAGGTCGATCGGTTTCTTGCGATAATGCATGAGTTGTTGGAATCAAACGCATAACAATTATTTTTTCTTTGGTCTATTCATTGAAACAATGTATATCACGAGTGAGCTAAGCACTGCTGAAAAAAAGCACCAAACAGAAGTGACATGATTTGAATACCACATAAGGGTAAAGCCAAGTGATCCTGCAATAGCAGTTCCCAGGAGCCACGCATATCGTTTGCTTGAAATAAATAATGGTGTGATGACTGCAATGCAATAAAGCAGTGAGGTAAGACTGACATGTTCTGTTGATCCATATGATGGGTACAAAATATGATGATCAGTTATTTTTGCCCAGACCCCTTGCTGGTACATACGGGTTACTGTGTGTATACCAAATAGTATACCAGATGTCAGTGGTAGTAAGAGTAAGTTTTTGCGTAATCTGTCTGTTTCAGGGTACCATGCAACCAATGGTATCCAAATCGGCCACACTAAGAATGCGATAATGAGAAAAATGTGGGCCGCGATAATACTGATCAGAGCATCAAGGGGTTGGTTTGTGGCGCTGATCCAGATAGCACCTTCGCAAAATTGTTGTAACGCAAAAATTATTGGGCTTGCGGCAAAATATCTGAGCGGCGAGTGACGACCGGCAATTTTTATAGCACTAATACCTAAGGCTGCTAAAATAGCAGCAGAGGCGAAACTGGCAGTTGCGGAAAAGCACATATTTTCTCCTTATTTTTTAATTTTTCCTGATGGTTTGCAGAGTATGCAGAATCGATGAAATTGTACAAGTGTCTTATTTGTGTTGTAAGCTATTGCAGGTATTTAAACAAAAGAAGGATGTCGGTTCAGGTCAAAAGGGATAGAGTGGTGAATAAATTTTATAAAAAAATACTATTTTTAGTGTTAGTTGCTAGTGTGATCGGGTTGTTGTATTACCTTGATATAAAAAACTATCTGACGCTTGAGTTTATACAGTCATATAGTCATGCATTATTGGAGAAGGTAGAAAGACACTATTTCATTTCGATAGTGCTATTTATTGGAGCGTTATCCATCTCTACTATTGTGGGGCTTCCCGTGACTATTCCTCTCATTTTATTAAGCGGTTATCTCTATGGTACGTTCTGGGGTGCTGTCTATTCTACGGTAGCGGTTGTTCTTGGGTGTACCAGTACATTTTTAATCTTTCGGTATTTGCTCAAAGATTTTTTGAAAGAGCGGTACCATGATCAATTAGCAGCCTTTGAAGGCAAGATGCAAGGAGACACGTTGCAATACCTGGTTGTTCTTCATTATATGTCGATTGTCCCATTTTTTATTATTAATTTGTTTGGCGCTTTGACTACCATTTCATTAGAAAAATTTATGTTGAGCGTGGTATTGGGATCATTTCCGCTTTATTTGATTTATTCATTTACCGGACAGCAGTTGAGCACTATGAAAAAAGTGAGTGATATTTTTTCACCATCCATTATTGGTGCGATGGTGCTGTTGACGGCATTAGTGCTAGTGCCTACGATTGTAAAAAGTATAAAAAAGAGACGGTAACCGTTACGTGGTAACGGTTGCTGTTTTTTATGGTTGGTACTGTTTCCACGTCTTGAAAAACGAGAAAAATATAATGTACTGTGCAATCGCAAGAAAATCAGTGACTTTTTTCCACGGGGTCAAAAAGCACCGCTTTTGTTTAAAGTAGCAAGAGATACCGCATTGTTCGGCTGCTATACGATTTTCGATTCTGTCGTCAATGAAGATGCAGTCTGATGGATTAAGGTTATAGGTGGTGAGTAGGTGGTGATATGCAGCGGGAGATGGTTTGATTGCATGAATATCACCGCTGATTACGATGCCATCAAATAAATCAAAAAAATGATTATATTTTTTGTGTAGCAATTCAAATGAACTTGAATCCCAGTTAGAAAGAATATAGAGGTTATGGCCCTTTCTTTTGCATTCCTGTGCAAACCTATAGGCATCGGGCATGAGCTCTGTTGCTTGAATAAATAGTTCCGGGGTGAACATGCATCGGATAAGGGAGCGAATGAGCGATCGTTCTGCTTGGCTTTTAAAAAAAGGTGATTGATCAGCTTGAGTAAGGAGTAGTGTGCATATTTCTTGGCTGGTGTAGGTTCCTTTAAGCCAATCGCACATGATTTGTGGGAGCTGCATACCGTAAGGATCTTTTGCATTAGCCTCGTTTACTTGTGGTGGTATAACGGTGTTTAGAAAGCCAAATAGCCGCTTGCGCAGGTTTTTTGATATGCGGGGTAGCTCGGTTGGGTGATGGGCGATATATTTGATAAATTTTGAATACCCAGTTAATGAGCACATGGTCAGGCTGTCCGTTTTAACCATGACATCCCCTAAATCAAAAATAATATTAAGAGGGTGTAGCCATGACGCGAAAAATAATACATATAGAAAAAATAGATTTTTGATGCGGCGAGACAAAGTCATACGTAGACCCCCTGTTTTATTTTCTATGTGAAAAGCAAATCATAATAATAAAATGCTTGAGCTATAGGATTATTGTAGACAATTATGGAAAATAAGTAAACGCTGATATACTTTATTCCCAATAAAGGTGGGGGTATGGGTGTTGCTAGGAAATCTTGACTAATTATGCATAAGACCTATAATTGTTCCCGTACATGTATCAAAGGTTATAAACATATTTTTTGCATAGTGGAAATTACAAGGGATTCTTGTAATACCTATACAAAGAGTATTATGAATTGAAAATGAATTGTATTTTATTAATCGTATTTAATAAGTGAGGTCTTGTTATGAACAAGCAGTTATTATTAAGTTTGTCTCTAGTGGCATTGTTTTCAGTGTCAGCGAATGTTGTAGCAACAGATCCAGCAGCTCCTGCAGTTGCTAAGCCGGTAGAAGCTCCTAAAGTTGATAAAGAAGCTGAGCAAGCTAAGCTAGAAGCATCTATGAAAGAAGCTCAAGCAAAGCTAGTTGAAGCGAACAAAGCTCTTGTAAAAGCTAAAGAAGATAACAAGGTTGATGCAAAAGCAACTAAAGAAGATAAAGATGCGGCAGCGAAAATAATAGCGCCATTCGAAGAAGCAGTAAAAGCAGCACAAGAAGCTGCTGATAAAGCGACAGCTGCATACAATGAAACAACTTGGACTACTTGGTTCAAAAACGGCGGCGCTAAAGTTGTAGCAGCTCCGTTAGCATTCGGCACATTCTTTGTTGGATACGAAGCTAATGAAGCATACTATGGTTATAAATGCCCAAAAAACATTTACAACTTGGTTTCAAGAGTACTTGCTGTAGCTTTTGTATACCAAAATGCAATCGCTTCTTCTAACGAAGACGAAGACAACGACTAATTCATTAGTTATTGTATAGAAAATTAAAAGAAGGCCTGTAAAAAGGCCTTCTTTTTTTTAGTTTCGGTTGTTTTTAAGATGACTTACATTTAATCATCTTTTTTTATCCTTTGCTTTTTGTCTTTTTTTGATTTCCCGAATAAGCCCCGTTTTTTAGGCTCTTGAGGTATGTTCTGTACGGTTTCTAGAAGCAGTTTAAATTTTGGCAACATTTCTTGCCGTAATAATCTCTGCTGTGCTTCAGTATGAATTCGAGTATTGTGTAGTTCTAATTGAAGGCCTGTCAGTTGAGAAAGATATTCCATATTGCGAGTATTGAGTTCTTTTTGTGCTTTTTGCATTCCTGCAAATACAATGAGCAGTTGAGCAGCTTGTTGTTTTTGTTTGGCTTCAAGGACATCAATTTTTTGGCTCAGCTCATTGGCTTTTTGTTCAAATTTTCTTTGCAAGGGGCGAGTAATGTTCTTTTTAAATCGCCACCAGCCAATGCCAGCAACAATGAGTGTCATGAAAGGGGCTCCTATTGTTTTGAATGCTGATAATGCTACCGGTATTTCTAGCCCTGTCACCATACGGATTTTGCGTACCTTTTCCAGCCTTGCTTGATATTCTCTGTAGACAGCATAAGCAAATGCCATTGTAGTAGTTCCGGTGGCGGCTTTGATTAATCGAGAATAGTTACGATCCACTATCTTTTGTTCTTCATCTATTACTCCTTCTGCAATGGCTAAGTTGGTATCGTTTTGCGTTATTATTCGTTTGAGCTCTTCTAATGCACTCGTGCTATCTATTAATGGTTCTTGTAAGCTGTTATCTTCTTTTGTGTCTTCCTCTTCTTTTCGATCTGACTGCGTAGAACTGAATGGCCTGAGGCTCGTTGAAGGGTTTTGTGTTTGTGGGAACGGTGTGGAGATTTCTAGTTGCTGTATGGAATGGCCTACTTCTTGCAACATCTGACTGAGGGCTATCTGTTCTTCTTCTTCGGAGTCTGTGTCTCCTTTAGTGTCTATTTCATTTACTGCTGTAGCGCTCGCAAGAACATGCAGGATTGAGGAAGGCGATGTGGATGGTGTTTTTGATAGTGAGTTGGGCGATGGTGATCGGGGTGGTGCGTATAAGATTCCGTCACCAGATGCAGTTGATTGGTTGCTCGGCGATTGAGCGAGCCGTAAAGGATTGAGGTTTAGTAATGGTTGATGCGTCAATTGAGAAAGGCCTGAGAGAGATTGTGATCGAGATCGAGTAAATGGGGGCGTTCTTTCAAATACTGTGGGAGTGCGTGATAATAGGCTAGAGGTACTGCCGCGTCTTGCTAATGGCATTGCTTTAGTAGAGGTGGTACGTAGATGAGAGGCGCTGGAGCTTCTTGTTAGTTTTTGCTCCGCACAGCTACTGGGATGCATAGTAAAAAGCCCGATTAGTATAGCTATAAAAAATGAAATGCATTGTTTGGGTGGCATGATATACCCTCCGGAATATAGTATTGGTTTTATCTGTCTTTCTATTCCTGTATAATGAATAGGTGCCCTGTGTGTATACAGTTTTGATATTCGTAAATTACGTTGCTTGAAAAAGTATGAATCTTTATAAAAATGAATTAATGGATCATTATCGCTATCCGCGTAATCGTGGAAAAATAGCAGACCCTGATTTTGTCTCAGATGAGCATAATCCGTCGTGTGGGGATTCTGTGTCTATTTCTGGGCAGGTATGCAATGGGATCGTATCAGCAATTGCCTTTGAAGGAGCTGGATGCGTGATTAGTCAGGCTGCGGCGTCAATGATAACTGAATATGTGTTGGGCAAATCAGTTGATGAGATCGCGGCTATTTCTACACAGCAGATGATTGATTTGGTAGGTATGCCATTGGGTCCGGTTCGGTTAAAATGTGCGTTATTATCGTTGCATGCTGTGCAGCAGGGTTTAAGTCGATATAAAGAAGGTAAGTCTAATGCTTAATCATGTGAAGTTGATTGCACAGATGCAACAGGTTTCTGATGCGTTATTTCGTGATGTTTCTCATGAATACTCCGTTGCGCGTGGGGCATGGGATCAGATAGTGAATGATCCGCTTTTTATATATAAAGTGCAGAGCATGAAGCATCAGGTACCTTGGCAGTTGCCGTTATGGCAAGGAAAACTAGATCTGCAGATACCGGTGGATCAAAATCCAATGCCGTATCAAGGGATATCGGTTGATGGATCACAAATTTATCCTGATCGTCATCAAGGAACTAACTGTTTTTTGATCAATATTGGTTCAGTCATATTGCAGTACGGGATGGCAAGTGGCAGTTATTTTGATTCTGTCCCCTATGTGTTTGCAGGAGATACCGAAGCTGATGGGCTGCCTATCAGCCCTGATTATGTTAATTGTTTAAGGCAGGCGTTTGAATTTCAGGGTGGATTGGATCTTATTCAGCAAAAAATGTTGCCGGAGGATAAAGAGCGAACCTTTTTTTTATTTGATGGATCGTTGATTTTTTGGCATTTATCGGGCAAACAGCCGGAATTAAAGCAGTTTTTTTTAACGCGGTATATGGATTTATTAGAGCAGTGGTATCAAACGAAGGTTCTGTTTGCGGGGTATATCAGTCTTCCTAAAAGCAAAGAGCTGGTGAATTTGGTACGAGCCTTTTTATGTAATTTTGATCCTGACCGTTCTGATGCCCATATGGCAGTAGAGCATGTGGTTGATGCCCATATTGCACAATTTTTTTTAACGCCGGGATATCGATCAATAGTTTTTAAAAGCACTAGTGATATCTGTCGCGAATATCCAGAGCATCTCCAGCCATATTTTTTTTATTTGCATGTGGGGAACGAAGTTGCTCGTATCGAGATTCCTTCGTGGATAGCCCAATCAGATGATTTGGTGGATACGCTTGCGCGGGCCATTGTGGATCAATGTGTCAAAGGGAGGGGCTATCCGGTGTTAATTGCAGAAGCGCACGAACAGGCGGTAGTCAAAGGGCCTGATCGAGATTTTTTTTATCATATGATTATGAAATTAGGGATTGATCAAAAAAGAAACACTATCTTCTCTCAAAAAGTGATTAAAAAGCGTGGTATTGGTATTTGATGGTGCGTGAACATATTTTACAGACGCGCACAGTCGTGTTATAACAATGCAGATATTTAAGGCATGATATATTTATAGAGGAGTTATGTAATGAAAAAAAATTCTTTAATTCTTTTTGCGTTGTTGCTTTGTTCGGTAGGGCAGACTTATAGCGCTCGTTTTAACTGGTTGGCAAAGGATTCGGCGCAACAGATTCTTGCTATTGCATTGATAGCACCAGCAGTATCGCAAGAATTTGGCCTGAATGATTTGCTTCGTGGCATAGTGCGCCCGGTTGCTACGCCAATTAAAGGCTTTGCCAAGCTCGTGGTGCCAACACGGTTGGCAAATATGTTCAGTACTAAGCCGATTTCAAAAGCAGATTTTGATGATGCAAAAAAAGTGGATCAGATACACGATTAAGCAGAATGTATAATTCTCGTACAAAAAAAGAGGGTCAGCAATGACCCTCTTTTGACATTCAAATGCTATCAGTTTTACCCAAGAAACTTCTTAAAAAATCCAACGATGCTGCCATCATTGTTATTGGCATCATTGCCAATTTGATCTGCATAATTAACGAGCGCATCTTTTGCCTCGTTAGATATTTTCTTCGGGATGTGACATTTAGCGACTACAACAAGGCTTCCACATGCAGAGCTACGAATCTTTTGGAATCCTTTGCCAGGAATGACTATTTTTTCATCAACAGGGCAGCCCTTTTTAATCTTTATAGTATGTTTTGATCCATCGATACTTTCGATTTCCACTTGTGCGCCTAAAACAAGCTGTGGATAGGTGAGAAATACGGAGCATACTAAATCGTCGCCTACTCGTTGGAACTGTGTATCAGGTTGAATCTGTATTTTAACAAAGAGATCTCCTGCAGGACCGCCATATACGCCGGCATCACCTTTTTGGGTAATACGCAATTCCGCCCCATCATAAATTCCTTGTGGAATATTGATAGAGAATTTATCAAATGTTTGGGTGCGCGATTGACCTTTGCAGCTGGCGCATGGTGAGGTCATGATATAACCGTGGCCAGAGCAAGGGCTACACGGTTGAGAGTACATGAAAAAACCTTGGCGGTAGTTCATCTGTCCGCTGCCGTTACATGGTTGGCATGCTTTAACCGATGTTCCTTTTTCTGCACCGTTACCATCACAACCAGTACATGCAACAAATCGGTAGTATGAAAGTTCTTTTTTGGTTCCCAAGAACGATTCTTGCAAAGTAATAGAGAGGTCTTTGGTCAAATCATGACCGCGTTGTGGTTGAGGGCCATTTTTCTTTTTTTGGCGTTGACCTTGGCCGCCGAAAATATCGCCAAAGATATCGCCAAAGCTATTAAAGATATCATCCATATTCTGATGTTGATGTCCGCCACCACCAGCATGCATGCCATCAACCCCGGCATGACCAAATTGATCATATGCTTTACGTTTATTGGCGTCAGAAAGAACCTCATATGCCTGGGCAGCTTCTTTGAATTTGTTTTCAGCCTGCGCATTATCGGGATTGCGATCAGGATGATACTTTAGGGCTAGTTTTCGGTATGCCGCTTTGATATCCGTATCAGAGGCACCTTTGGGCACGCCGAGAATTTTATAATAATCTTGTTTTTGCATGGTTTTTGACCTCACTTTTTATAAAAACTTTATATCAGTATACCAAAAAAACAATTTATATGAAAACCCTTTATTATTCGGCCTAAAAAGGTGGTTTTCTCTTATTTTCCGTAGTTATAGGGCTGCCAGATAGCCTTCCTTTTTAAAAACCGTTGCAATAGGCGTGATCGCCCTGCTATAATTTCAGTTAGAAACATTTGAATGGGATTAAAAGTAAAGATAGTATAGTAAACCAAATATTTGGAGAGAAAAATGAAGATTAAACAGATTTTTTTAATGGTCATGGGGGTTGTTTCTTTTTCGAGCGGTAGCTTTCACGCTGCAAGCGCTCCAGGAGGACCAAAAGTTCCAGTGGCTCAAGCGATTCCGGGAAGACCGCAAGTTCCTGCGGCGCCGGCTATTCCAGTTGCGCCAGCACCTTTAACACCTCCTCCTGCAGTGAAGATAGGAGCACCGATACCAACGGCGCCAGTAGCGGGTATTCCAGCAAAAATTACTGTTGAAACTCCATTTGCAGATGTAAAGAAATTTACTCGAGAGGCAGCATCTATTGGAGATGGTCAATGGCTGGAGAGAAATTTGAATGTTATAGCCGATACCTTGAAACTGGAAGTGCGTCGTGGTGCAAAATTAGAATCAATAGCCGCAGCTCGCGATGAATTGATAAAAGCAATTAGAAATCTTCGGGGTGATACTCGCAAAGGTTCAGATCTTGCGGAAAAATTAGCTAATAAAACAACGTCATTGGAACTAAAAAAAGTTGAGTCTACCTCAAAATCATTGGACGACGAATCGTTAACCGCGGTAGAACCTGATCCGGTAGAAGACGTGACTCTAACAACTCCTATAAAGGTAAAAGGATCGGACGTTGATACAGTGAGCCGTATTTTGAAAGTGGCGATCAGAATTGCAGAGTTGCAGCACGCATTACCGAAATTAAAGCCGACTATCGATGGATATAATAAAAAGCTGAAAGCATCGAAAAGTCCGGATGAAAAGTCTATTTATGCATTGCAAATATTATTTAAGGTGGTTAAACCGCCACTCGTGAACTTAACATGCTTGCTCAATGAATTGCTGAAAGTGACAACGGCCTCAACAGTAATGAATAAATTAGGTAAAGAGGGTCAGGGGCGTATGCTGCAATTAGCTGAAGTGGCTAAAATGGGATGTCGGTATTCCAAAGACATGGCGGATGCATTAATGGTGTTGACCCAGTCATTATCTGCACGAGATAAAGCAAGAAAAGCAGCTGCAGCAAGAAAAGCAACAGTAATGCTTGATGATATGGATATTGATGACATCTTGCGAGACGCAGATATTGAAGAACGTAAGTTTGGGATTGTTAAAAAAGATATAGAAACTGAAGTAGACGAATTTGCGCCGTATCCTGAGACTGAGCTACTCAAAGTGTTGCGTGCGATGAGTCGTTTGGCTGGCCATAAAAAACGAGGAACATTAGAAAGCGAAATTATTGCGTTGCGCGATGAAATGAGAGCGGCAGAGCTTGAAGAGAAGGCTGAGCCAGCATTGAAGATGTTATTTAAAATGTCACAACCATTGACTGATGTTACTTATGTATTATCCAGAGTGGTGAGATTGTTAGCGAGATTCCCTATTGTCGGACAAGGATTCAAAGACATTGCAACTGTTGCTACGGATGTATATGACTACACTAAAATTGTTGATACTGCATTAGAAGATCTTGCTAAGTCGTTAAAAGCGCGAGAAGAGATCTAATTAAATTAACAAAACACTGGGGAGAACTATATCATGGAAAATATTAAAAAGATCAGCGTAATGGCCGCATCCTTGGTCTGTTCTCTTCAGTTGTTTGGTAGAGTGGTTGCACCAATGCCAACAGGGATGGAACTTACTACAAACGTAGTAGCGCCAAGGGTATCAGCAGTTATACCTGCTCCGGTTCCATTAGTAACACCATCTCGTGTACCGGTACAACTAAAGGCCGCAAGAGGCACATTTGAGCGTTTTGTGGAAGCCCTTACTGCTATGGAAAGTTTACGGGTTTCATCGTCGAAATTGACGCAGCAAATTCAGACTTTGCAAAAGCAGTTACGCAGTGCAGATAAACAACAGCAATATTTATATGCGCTGAAGATGCTATTTGTCATTGTTCGACCATTAACAAAATCGTCATATTTGTTGAGTGAGTTTACCGATGTGATAAATTCTGCCCAGATGGTTGAGGACTATTTTTCTCCTGAAACCCGCGTAAAGTTTTTCCAGTTAGCATCGATGGCTAAAACAGGGTATCAGTATGTCGATTTAATGGATAAAACATTAAACACCTTGCTTACGGGGCTTAAGGCACGCGAAGATAAACGAAAGGCTCAGGCAAAAAGAGCCGCGGAATTGGAATTGCAACGTGAAGGGTTGTTAGAATCATCGGATGTTGATTTTGATAGTTTGTTTGCATTAGCGGACACGACTCAAGAAGAGCATGATCTTGTGGTGCAAAAGGTACAAACAACAGTAGAAGATATTTTTGAAGTAGATGATAGCAAAATGTTACAAGTTTTGCGGGTAATGGATCGTTTGGCTAAAGCGAATGCAGGTATAGTGCGTAAAAACATTGCAGATTTACGGTTGGAGATTTCAGCACGACAAGCTAAGCCAGAAGCGCAGGTTGATCCGGCATTGAAGTTGTTTTTTGTTGCAGCCCAACCAGTTGCAGATTCATGTTATATTGTGAATGCGATTATAGAATTATTAGCAACGATGCCGATTTTTGGTACACCGTTTGAAAAAATAACTTCGGTTACTAAGCAGATGGCATATCATACAGAGGTATTGCATACTGCATTAAAAGATTTAACAGATTCTTTATATGAGCAGGAGCAGTAAGAAGGCGGGTGAATGCATCAGAAACTGAATAAGTTATTATTGATTGCTTAAATGTTTATACTTTGAGCAATTAGCATACGAATATTTTAAATCTCCTGGTCGTGCTGGTTGGAAGAGAACTTCCGCCGAATATCCAGGAGATTTTTTTTTGAGATTTTCAATCAATGTAAGCATAGTAATGCTTTTGCCGGTTGCAATGTTCACCGCTTGGCCATTCATTTCTGTTCTATTAAGTGTGGCAAGGGTTATAGTTGCATCAACAATGGTTTGTATTGGCACAAAATCACGCACTTGCATTCCATCACCAAAAATAGTGATTGGTTGATTATTTGTTATTTGCTTTTGAAATTGCGCGACTACGCCCTCGCCAGAGTTTTTGCCATTATGGTGTTCATCAAAAACGTTAAAATAACGGGGGCAGATGGTTTGTAGTTGATAGTTCTGCGTGTATTGTTTGCATAAAAGCTCTCCAATCTGTTTTGAATATCCATAAGGAGATTGTGGTGTGCAGGGTAGATCTTCATGACATACATCTGCTTGGTTGCCATACACAGCAGCAGATGAGGCAAAAATAAATCGCTGGACGTTATTAATACGGGCAGCCTCAAGAAGGTTCTGTGTGCCAGTAACGTTGGTCATATAACAGTCATGAGGGGTTTGGATAGAATTTGGTACAGAAGTACATGCAGCTAAATGAAAAATAATTTCCTGGTTTTTTGTTGTGGCGAGACAGGTAATAAAATCGGTGATGGAGCCATGGATGAAAGTGATTGATGTGGCAAAAGATGAAATACTTTGTAAATTTCCTGTTGAAAGATTATCTAAAATGGTCACCTGTGCACTCGCTTCAACTAAGGTCTGCGCTAATCGAGAGCCAATAAATCCGCATCCGCCGGTTATTAGCACTGATTTGTTTTTATACCAATCGATTATTGTTTTGTGTAGCATTTCTAGTTCCTTTTACAGTAATACATGATGCAGGATGTGATTGTTGTGTGGATTGGGCGGACAGGGTCTCAACAATTTCTTTTCCATCGAGTACAGCTTCTTGCATGCTTGAATATTTCCATGCCCCATAACGACCGATTGAATGGATGGATTCTAGCGCTAGAGCATTAAGCAATCGGGATAGATGTTGCTCGCGCCAAAAGTTAAAAATTACATATGCGTGTGGGATATTGATTGTTTTTTCTGTGACTATATCATGCTTGGAAAAATGCAATAATTGTTGGGTGGCTTTTAAGGCACTCTCAAGGGTTGTTTGAATCCATTGCTTTGATTTATTGATATACGAAAATTCTCCATAGAGCGAACTGCATCCAGTAGGCACTGCATGGGCGGCAATGTTGTGAGGGAATCCGATTCGGTAAAAAGGGTATTTGTTTTCAGGAAAGTAGATCCAATGATGTTCTGATAGATCGGGTCGATTGACGCCAATATTGAAATTGATGATGGAATTGCATAGTAGTTTGTTGCGTGCAAGGTTGAATGATGTTGTTGGTTTATCGATAATTACAGCCAGAAGGGTAGAGAGCGGTATGGTGCTGATCAGTTGATCATACTGCTGTGTATGGCCATTGGAGAATATCACTGTTTTGGTTTTCAAATCTATGTTTTGTACTGAATGATTAGTAGCAATCGGAGTTTTTAATTTTCTTGCAATGGCAGTGATCCATTGGTTTATGCCGCCATGAGTTGGGTAAAAAAACTGACTATTATATCCAATGTCTTGTTGTGTTTCTGGGTGTAACGCTCCGTGGAGTATCTGCAGTAGACTTGTTTTTGGGACAAAGCGTCCAGTCCAACTAGCAGTTATTTTTCGTGGATCGTAGGAAAATATTTTTTGTTGATAGGGAATAAAAAATTGCTTGGTAAATCCAGAACCAAAATTGTGTAATGCCCATTGATAAAATGTTTTAGGATCAGAACTGGTTTTTCGATTGATGTATCCATTAATGCAGGCGATAATAGTTGCAGCAGGTAATCCGTGCAGATGTATTTGGTAGGGATATGCAGTATATCGGTTCTGAGAATATATGACCGATTTTCGAGTAATATTGTGGAGGTTTGCATCTCCTATGGTGTTATTCAAAAAAGATTGAAAATAAGGATCGGTTGCGTGCAGGAGGTGTCCTGTATAATCGAAGGTGAATCCATCTTGTTGTATGGAACGACAAAGTCCGCCAACAGTTTGTTCTTTTTCAAATATAGTAAACGAATGATCTTGTTTTTGTTCAAAATGGTATGCGGCTGATAGTCCGGTGAGCCCAGCGCCGATAATAACTACTTTGTTCATTGCGATGCTCCATACATACTTTTTATGGTACTGGGCATAGTTATAGATGAATGTGGGCAAATGTCTACTATTTATTGTGTGGTGGTATGTTATGTAGTTGCTTGCTCAGTATTGTTGTCAGTGGTTTTTAGGCTAAGGCAGAGGTTATTGCTATCGATGTTTTGTTTAAATTGTTCCGGGAGTTGATACGGATTGATTTGAAAATGCCCCTGTTGAATGATCGGTTCTAAAAACGGAGGGACGGTCAACACAACATAGTACCTGTTTACAAATCCAAGTTTTTGCGGATCGTTAAATTTGAATAGGAGGAGCTGATCTTTGGCGTTCCATATACCATCGCAGACGAGATTTTCTTCTAGTGGCATACAATCTTTGCAATTACTTTGTTGTTTATAGAGTGACGCAACCAAGCGCTCCATAGGATGCCCTATCCAATGAAGATAGAGGTGATTAAGATCAACTGATTCTTTAGATTTTTTTTTAAAAGTGATACTTCCTACCAGAATCCATTTGCCTCCAAAAAATTTTGTTTTGTAGACGCATTGTTCTAAATCCTTCCAGCAGGGCTCAATGATAAGTTTAAAATCATTATTGCTTGCTGACAGAGACAGGCACGAAATCATAAGGAGAGACGCGATACTGTGCTTCATTAATTTTTTACTCCAGTAAGCGGTGATTGATGTTAATAATCATAGCAAGATCAATTTGGCTTAGTGAACTATTTATGTAAAGAAAGGCTGTTTTGCTGTATAACAGGTGTAATCACGAGTGGCCATAGTTGATTTTATTAGAAGTTACGCTTATTCTAAATAAGTAATTTGAAAAATTAAACAATACTAGTGTAAGAAAATATTTATATACGTTAAATCTTTACATACGGTACTGTAGAACTAGAGTTAATATTTTTTGTTTCATTATAAGAAAGGATCCGTGCATGTTAGCACCGATGATTAATTATTTTTTTCCTGATGTGAAGAAGGAAGAGACCCGGATGTTTGGGTTATTGGCAATTACCGGTTTTTTTGTTATTGGAACGTACTGGCTTCTCCGATTACTAAAAAACACTATCTTTTATACTGTTGCGTTTCCCGTTGAGCTTGGCTGGCCAGCGCAGCAAGGAACGGCCTTCCAACCGCTTGCTAAAGTTATCTCCCCATTCGTTGTTCTTGCTGTTGTTTTAATATACTCAAAGTTGATTGATATGTTCAAAAAACATCAACTTTTCTATATTATTTGTTTTTTCTACGGAACATTGTTTGCGATTATTGGCAGTATTATTGCAATAAAAGATGTATATGGTGCGCAAGTTCTTGGTAGAGAAGTTCTTGCTATTACCGGCTGGTTTTCTTATTTTGCTGTGGAAAGCTTTGGGTCTTTATTACCGGCGCTTTTCTGGTCATTTACCAACAGTATTAGCACCACAGATGCGGCAAAACGTGGGTTCCCTTTGATTGTTACGTTTATGCAGATCGGTGCAATTGGTGGTTCGGCACTTTTACTAGTGACAGAGCATGTTGGCAGCTTGTCACCGTTTGTGTGTGCAGCATCATTATTAACCTTTGCTGTCGCTGGTATGATGCACTATTTCATGAGCACAATTCCTGCAAGTCAAATGGTTGGTAACCCAACAGCAGCCGCAACTGAAAAGAAAAAAGAAGGTTTCTTTGAAGGGTTCTACTCAGGTATTTTGTTGTTAGTAACACGTCCGTATTTATTAAGTGTATTTGTTGTTTCTACATTTTATGAAATAGCTTCACAGATTATTGATTTTCAAATGCATGCGCAAGCGAATCGTATATATACAGCAACTGAATTTAGCTGGTTTGAAGGTGTCTTTGGTGTTTTATCAAATGGTCTTTCATTCATGATTGCATTACTTGGTACTTCGTATATCGTTAAACGATTTGGCATCCGTGTTTCATTAATGATTTATCCAGTTTTATTTGCAATTACTATCGCAGCTTTGCTTCTGTTCTTCTTGTATGGTGCGCCAACAACCGCACAGTTATTGTGGGCAACATTGGCATCATTCATGATAATCAAGTCTGTAGGATATGCAGTAAATAATCCACTGAAAGAAATGATGTATATTCCAACATCTAAAGATGCGAAGTTCAAATCTAAAGGTTGGACAGACATGTTCGGTGGTAGAATTGCAAAAGGTACCGGTGGTTATATTAATGGTTGGTTCAAGCATGATCCAGCAATGTTGATGGTCTATGGAACATTTATCAGCTTTGGTATTATCGGTGTCTGGATGGCGGCGGCGTTATACCTTGGCCGTAAGAACCAGAAGTTGATTGCATCTGGCGAAATCATCGAGTAATTAATTCGATTTTAAGAATATAGAAAATAACAGAAGAAGCGGTGTCTAAAAAGTGCCGCTTCTTCTGTTATTTGAATCGATAGTTTAAAACGCACTTGTTTTTGCCCTTTGTAAAATTAATAGAAACAGGGGTAGAAAAAGTCATAGTGTCTAAATTTATATTTTTGGGGATTTTTGGGTAAAGTCCTGTTGAAAATGCAGCCTTTTGGAGTAAAGATTCAATATTTTCGATGGTACGATCTTTTTGTGAATGCTGGAGTGTTAAGTCGAGTATTTTCCCTTTTTTATCAATGGTAAGGGTTATGATTCCTGAAGTATTTAGGTTATGATCCAGATTAAAATAGTCATCAAGAGCAAAAGTAGCATCTCGTAGCGTTCGCCAAATTTTTGTTGTATAAGCGTGTGTGGCCATTTCTTGGGCATCAAGTTTGCATTGTAATATTGCTCCCTCTCCTGCACGTTTACTTTTAATTGCACCCTGTCGCTCTTGCTCAACGCATTGGAAATAGCTTTTGGTGATCTGTTTCATGCTGATCGCGGGTGTTGCGGGCTTATCGGAGCGGAGCTCTAATTTTTTTGTTTGTGGTGGTCTTTTTGTTTGTTTTTCTTGCGGCTTAGGAAATAATGTTGATGGAAAGAAACTATTGTTTTTTGGGTCAACAAGTTTCTCTGGCAAGCTTAACCTGCTGTTTCGGGCATAATTTGGTTGTTCTTCAAAGATGCTTTGTGGCGTCTTTTTATCCTGAGAGCTTTCTGTTTCTTGGGTTGTTTGTTCGGGGCTACCTGTTTGGGGTGTAAGAGCAATATCAGTGCTGATTGAGGTTGATCCACTAGGTTGTGTATTCGCGGATGATTGGGGTAACGGCGGTATTGGGATCGTTGGATTTTGAAATTGCACTGGATTTAATTTAGGGCTTTGAGCAAGCACCACAAATGGTAGGTGCGCATTGGTTGTTTTTTTTGATTGTTCTATTTCGGTTTGTTCAGCAACGTATGCAATGAAAAATAGATACAGGATTATGCAATGGAGAAGTATTGAAAGAATGATAATCAATAAACGAATTCTTTTTGATAGATCGGTTTTCACGATTGCTCCCCTATAGGCTCTACATCTCTTGGAATGATACTTTAAACGAGTATAGATAAAAAAGGAATTGTTTATTATAAGGGGAGGAGCAAAGGTAAGAATGTTTAACGTTACGATTTAGTTAGAGTTTGTTTGATCCATTCAAATTCTAACTGTTTTTCTTTAAAGGTTATGTTAATGCCCACTAAAACGATCTCTTTATTTTGGTTCATGTATTTTTCGTAATATTTTTTTTGGAGAATTTGATCGAGAGCGTTTTGTGCCAAGCTATTGTATTTGAATTCAAAAACTATGATGTTGCGAGCTGTGTGTAGTACAAGATCTGCTCTGCCGTGGCTGGAAGCAACTTCTGATTGTGGTCGCATGCTGAGCAAATCAAACATAAAATGAATGAGAGAGTGATAATAGCTCTCTCGTGAAATATGGAGATTATATGGAATTGCAGCGAAAAGAATTTTTATTGCATTGCAAAATGTTTCAAAGTTCAGTTCGAGTAGGGCTCTGCGCATTCGTACAAGTTCCATTTCTAAGGTATCTGGAGTAGCGTAAGCAAATGCTTGTACCAGATAATCCTTAAATGATTCTCGTACTTCTTGATTAGGATAATCTAGGGTGAAAGCATTTGCAGAAGGATCATAAGCTGTAATTGTTAAGTAGCCAGTTTGTACAAGAAGGGCATAAAGTGGAATATTATGAATATCAATAGTATCAAACCCTTTCATAGACATTTCAATGGGTTCATCGATTTCCAGGCTGATTCCTTTGTGTCGTAATAGCGCTATCAAAAAACCAGGAGATCCGGTATTAAACCAATAATTAGCAAATTCTTTATTTGCTAAACATGTGGTAACAGAAAGTGGGTTATACATAAGAGGCTTTTGCATATCTTTTGAGAACCGATATCCATCGTACCAGTTTTTTAGATCCTTGATTGTTTCTTCTTTTGTTTTGCCAATATGTTGTGCAAGAGCATCTATTTGCGGTGAATAATAAGTAACCAGTTCCTGCTCGGTGTATCCAAACAGTTCTGCTGCTATAGGGTCTAAAGAAAGTTCTTTGAGATTGTTTAGACCAGAAAATAATGATGTTTTGGCAAACTTACTAACGCCAGTTATAAAAATAGCACGCCACTCTGTTTCAAGTGATTTTACGGTCGTATAAAAATTACCTAGGATTGTTCTGTTTTGTTCGGCAAGAGATAGATTAGTAATATGGTCTACAATGGGCTTATCGTATTCGTCAATAAGCAGCACAACTTTATTCTTTTGTGTTAATTCTTTAACAAGAAATCGTAATGCATCTTCAGTTGTATTATAAGGTAACGTTATGCCATATTCTTGCGCTTGTGCATGAATATTATTATATAAGCTTTGTTTAAAGTCTTCTGGAGTTCTATGAGCGATACCACCAAAGTCGATATGAATAATTGGATGTTGAGTCCAATTATAATTACCATTTTGACCAATCCAATATTCTTTAAACAACTCTTTTTTACCTGAAAAAAGAGCTTTGAGGGTAGAGATGAAAAGGGATTTTCCAAATCGGCGAGGTCGAGATACAAAGTAAAAATGTTTGTAGCTGGGAGTTGTTATGAGATTATAAATATGTTCGGTTTTATCAACGTAGATGCGGTTTTCGGTAACGAAATCTTCAAATATACTGTAATGAATTCCCATTCTTTTCGGTTGATTAGTCATAACAATCGACCCTTGCTTATAGATTGGATTTTTTTCTCTCTTAATCAGTCTATCAATCGTTGATTATTTTTGCTATTTCATTCACTGGGCTGGCTAGGAGTGTGTATCTGGGCACGTATGAAAGGGGTTGAAGAGCCTGTTGGGCCATTCAGGACATTGGCGGCAGGCATATAGTAGTAGAGCCCCCATATTGCTCGCTGTAGCTCGTTGGAGCGAAGGCGGGCATGTCCTGCGTAGCTAAACTTCATGTAAAAGCTTCAAAGGCCTAGCGCCCTTGAAAAAACCTGGATTTACGGTATATTTAGACTCTATAGGGTTTACTCTATCTGTATTTTAGAAAGGGTTCATTATGAAAAAACTTGTCTTAATGTTGCTCAGTATAGCTACCTGTGCCCAGCTCCAAGCGAGCGATAGCTATGTGGGTAAGTCATATGCCGCCATTCAAAGGGCATTTGATAGTAAAAAGGCATGGGCCTTAACCACTAATATAGATGTTTGCAGTTGCGATATGGATAAAATTCGTTCAGCGGGTCAGTTACAAGATTTTTGTATACAGCTGTGTAGTTTGTTGAATATACAACGGTATGGCGAAGCAGAGATCTCTCATCCAGGGGACACGCAACGGACCACAGGATATTTGGTAATGCAGCCGATTGAACGAGGTTACCTAGCGATTCAATGTGCTAATGCGACTAATAATGTGTATATCGATTTGGTGAGCTGCAAGGTGTATAACCCGTATGCGGTTGTAGAAGCGGCTAAGAAATTTTTTGGCGCTCAAGATACAGCAATGTCTATTTCACTACGCGTGTAACATATACAGCATATAATTTTGATACTAAGAGCCACTGATGTTATGTCAGTGGTTTTTTTTTATATAGACAACATTTTTATTTTTATGAAGAGACCATGTTGTATGGAGAGCATGGATGCCTGGACTGGGCTGTTGTATAAATCGTATGATTTCATCGAACAATCGTTGGGTTGGCGTGCATGATGCTTGTTCAACGCATAACCAGTGCATAATAATATTTTTTTGCATGAATGGATCAAGCGCAAGAAATTGTGTTTTATTTATTTGTATTGGGCTGGTTGTTAGATCAGCGATTTCTTTAAAAACTTGTGTGGTATGGGTTGCAAGGTATCGCTGTGTGTCCTGTATTTGGTTCAGAGTGGTTGCAAAGGTGGTATCAAATCGGGGATCTGCATTTCGTAATGCGGGCAACACATTAAGACGTATACGATTTCTTAAGTAGGTAGGCATCTCGTTGGTGGCGTCAATCAGATAGGTAATATTGTTACCGTGTAAATAATCTAAAAGATCCTGTTTTTTGCAATCTAGCAGCGGGCGAATGTATGCACCTTGTTTTGGTTGCATAGCAGAAAGACCGGCAAGGCTTGCACCGCGAATCATGCGGATGAAGAATGTTTCTTGTTGATCATCTGCGTGATGAGCAAGGGCAATCAGATCGGCGCCATGCTCTTGTTGGACTGTTTCAAGAAAATAGCGGCGTGCTTTGCGCCCGATTTCTTCTTGTGAGCCATTAAATTTACATGAGAATGCAAGATCGGATAATTTTCGGCTGATTACAGGGACGCCAAGGTCAGACCCCACCTTGAGGCAAAATTGAGCGTCGCGTGCAGATGCTTCTCGCCAGCCATGATCAAGATGTGCAGCAACCAACGTGATGGTGCCGGCATGATGCAGGGGCGCGAGCAGATGCAGTAAAAACAGAGAATCGGGACCGCCAGATAACCCAAGGACAATTTTTGCGTGTGGAGGAATAAGGTTATGTTTAGCGATAAATGCGTGAATGTTTTTTAACAAATTAGTATCTGTATCTTTCATAATACTATAAGTATAGCAGAAAATGTGGGGTGGAAATAAGTCCGATTCTTATCATTAGCGTTTACCGTTGTTTACTCTTCTTTTATTGTGGCAATCTTACACAGATATTTATTGGTCTTGTGCTTTTTTAAAAAGGGGATCCGCCTTCATGTATACTACGGCGGACAAGTAACAGAGGAGAATTGGATATGGTCAAAAATAATTTTACTAAAATATTGATGGTTGGTGTGTTGTTATGTGGTGCAATGCCATTGTTTGCAATGGAGCGCGTGAAAAAAATAGTAAGGCAAGTGCAGGGGGGACCTGAATATGCAAACGATATTTTTAGTGCAATCAAGCAAGGAAGTGCTGATTCGGTTAAGTATTGGTTGGATCAAGGGGTTGATATTGAGACTAAGGATCCTTCTGGTAAAACATTGTTAATGATTGCAGTTGAGCAGGGCAAGCAAGATATTGCTCGGTTGTTGCTTGATAGAAAAGCATATATTGAAGCTCGAGATGTAGATGGTAAAACGGCATTGATGTTAGCAGTAAAGAAGAATGATAGAGAGATGGTAATATTATTGCTTGATAAAGGCGCTGATATTGATGTTGTAGATAAAGATGGCGACGCGTTATTAGCAGTTGCTCTTAAACAGTATCAGACTGAACTAGCTAAGTTGCTAATCGATAAAGGCGTTAATATTGATGAAGTAGATAAATATGGCAAAACGTTATTGGTTAATGCCATTGAGCGGGGAGATACTCTAGGAGCTACATTGTTGCTCGATAGAGGTGCTGATACTAATTCTATAAGTCAATACGGTACGACACCATTGATTTTAGCACTTGAATCGAATCGGTTAGAGGTAGCAAAATTATTTATCGATAAAGGCGCTGATATTGATGCAGTAGATAGATATGGCCTCACGGCACTGCTCATTGCTATTAAGATGCATCAGGTTGAAATAGTCACATTACTGATTGATAAAGGTGCTAATACTGAAGCTGTGGATACATATGGTAGCACGGCATTGATCGTTGCTGTTGAAAAGGGTCAGGTTAAAGTAGCTACATTGCTCATTGATAAAGGCGCTAATATTGATGCAGTAGATAAAAATGGTAGCACTGCATTGATCGTTGCTCTTAATAGGGGTCAGGTTGAAATAGCCACATTGCTGATTGATAAAGGTGCTAATATTAATGCAGTAGATAAAAATGGCAGCACGGCACTGATTATTGCTCTTCAAGATGGTCTGGTTGAAGTAGCTACATTGCTCATTGATAAAGGTGCTAATAGTAATGCAGTAGATAAAAATGGCAGGTCGGCACTCATGATTGCAATTAACAGAAATCAATTTGAGATGATTCCGTTATTACTCAATAAAGGCGCGAACATTGATTATAATGCAGTACAATCGCTTTTGATGTATGGGCTCAAAGATGATTATATTGTTACGCTATTACAATCACTGGCAAATTCTAAGAATGCTGACGGTGAGCCCATTGTAGCTCAGGCTATAATACATAATGATAGTGAGCTGGCTGAGCGTCTTATAAAAAATGGAGCAAATCCTTACTTACGAGATAAGGCGGGGTTGAATGCGTTTGATTATGCGCATGCGCAGGATAATCCAGCAATGCTTGCAATATTACGCCAAACACAGATTAAGGCGCCAACAAACGAACCGGTTGCCGAGCATGAAGTGAAATCTACAGATACGCAAAAAGCTATTCGTCGATTGGCGCGGCTATCTGGACATATGGCCCCAGAGCAGCAACAGGAAGCAGTTACTTCTGGAAACGAATTGCCGATTGGATCAGCACAGGAGCAGTTGACCCCAACAGAAGTTCACTATAGTGGGTACGGTAAAAACATAGAATCAAAATATGGTGAAGGCAGTAAATATGGAAGAAAGGGACGTGCTTTATTAGATGATCCGATTGTAAAAGAGTGTATAGAAAAAGAGCGCGTTGCATATCAACAAGGTGAGTATGTTTTTTATAGATCAGAGCCGGGAAAATATAGAGTATATGAATTTTTCTTGGAGGAATTGTATCGGTTGGTGCGCTTGCTCAGCAATAATGATCGGTTAAAGCCTTTTATTATGACTCGCTTTTTTAAATATGCGGCCAAGGAGCAAACAATTAATGAATATATCGATACCAAGCCATGGAAGGCTCATAAACTGGGTAAAACGCTCAATGTTTTATTATCAGCGAACATACCGTTATTTGGTAATGTGCATAACTCAGGGAGCTGCACGTGGGATTATTTTTTAAACAACTATGAAGCTACGGGAAAAGTGGATGTGCAAGATATGTTCCAAGATATTTTTAACATCTACGGTTTTGATAACAAATACATCAAGCAGTTATTGGCATTACAAAAAGGTAAAATAGAAGAAGCTTCATCATTGCAGCAGATTATTATCCCTAAAAAAAGTGTGGATGATGTAGTGATGTTTGCAACTCATGGCTACTGCTTTCCGTGGCCAGAAATGGTTGATCCATCATGTTGGGATCCAAAAGCGGTGAGTGTAGATCCTAAAGGGAATGAAAAATTAGGCAGACATACCTGTGTGTCATCTATTATAGATAAATATAGAAACGGTGACATTGAAATTGATGATAATATGCAAGTGCGGATATTAATGAACGCAGTATATGGTCTTAATCCGGCAAGTGGTATTGAGTTTAATTTGTATACGCGGCTTCCGAAAAAACGAATTGAGTATTTTAAAAAGCAAGTTGCAGAAATTACTGATGCAATGTTTAGTGATTGGCTCAAAACGCAACTGAAAAGTAAAGAGGTTTCGGCAGGTGTTGAAGGTGAGCCACTAGGAGATGTGTTGCAACGTCTTGGTAAAGGACGCAAAGAGCAAGAGAAGGTCAAAGCAAAATTATAAAGAATGATGTTTTAAAAAACCACCGCGCTATAGCTTTTTTGAGCCTAGCGCGGTTTCTTTTTGTGAATACATTCTTTTTCAGGATCTCTTGTTTTTCATTTTTGTTTGTTATAGAAACAATTGAAGGTGTATCTATAATTCATAAAAAGGGATTGTAAGGAATGGCATTTTTATATATCGTCGCATTAGTGGTATCGTTTGTTTCAGGTTTGCAAGGAAGGGATGATTCTAACAACTCATCTTCTTGCTCTTATTCTTCAAAGATGACACTTGGTCCAGATAATTCATCGTCTGGACTATCATTAACGGTTACTACCACAAGTCCTCATCTTGATTTTGATCAGCATGTTCGTGAAAAGTTTGGCCAAACAGGATATCAGATCTGTCGCGATTCTCCCGGATACAATCAAGCGCGTTCACACTTTTATCAGGAGCTAGCTCGTGCTTACACCTACTCATGTATCAAGGCGGAATATCTCAAAGAGCTGGGTAAAACAATTAATCTTGCGGAACAAAAATTAAAGGTTTCAGATGATTTCAAAGATTCGTTTCAAGAAAATGATCAGTTGCGAGAAGCATGTGCGATTTTACAAAAAGCATTTGGGGGTCTTTCGGAGCAACACGCATATGAATCGATTTTTCGTAATGGTGTAACTAATCGATACGGGCGTCATTGTACTTCGCAACAATTATTGGAGCAGCAGTGTGCGCAGATGCGTGAATGGTCACAATATAAATACCCAGCTTTTGTTAAATGTATACGAACGTTTGCTTGTTATAACAGGTATATCGAGGAACTTGCGGATGAATTCCGACACAATAGATCCCTTGCAGATCAGGTAAAACGATATGCACCTGAGGCATACGACCTTGTTACGCGACAAGCTCAAGATATTAAGCAGAAAAGACATGCTGCAGCCGAAAGAGAGCGAGAGCGATATAAGCATGAACAAGAAAAGAAAGAGCGAGCTCTCCATCTGCATAATGATAAGCAACATCATTTGATAGCAAAAGATTTTTTTAACGAACAGCATTCAATGTTTGATGATCATCTTGAACAATGGCAAGAGACGCACCCAGAACGTGTGGCAGCATATCAAGAAGCAATTAGAAATAATGCTGAAGTAGTTGGCCGTCGTCATGAAATGTGTAACCAAGCCGAAAGATGGTTAAGAAATAATGGCAAACTTCCCGTAAAGTATACAGCATTTCGCGGACATACTTTACAACAACAGTTACATAGCGAAATTGTTGACGGAGTAGAAATTTTGTCACAACTGCCGGCATGCAAGAATCCAGAATCATTTGAAAGAACAATGCGAAAGGCGACACTAGATACGCTTGAAGATGCACGCCAAATCAATGCCATAGGAGATTGCTTTGGTGCAGGAAAATTGATTGATTTTGGAATGTCTCTTTTGGGATATTGCGCTGCGGCAGTAGGAGGTTTTAGTAGTGGTGTTTGCAAAGGTATAAAAAAGACGGGCACTGATATTGCACATATAGCGTGTCATCCAGATAGACTGGTAATGGCATTGGGCCTTGTTGCAGTACAATTTGGGGATTTGATATATAACTATGTGCCATTTGATGATGAGTTTGGTAGTACGTTTGATGAGCAGGATTGGGATCGAATTTCAAAAAACTGGGCAGAATTAGGGAACAAGGTAGTTAATTGGTGGGAAAAGACACCTTCGCATGATAAAGTGCATCAAGTTGTTGAAGCTCCCGTTGGATTTTTTACCAACGCGATTCTTTTTGGTTGCTGTGCATCTTTTGCAAGTAAAATAGCAACGGCAGCTTGTGCGGAGGCGGTTGCGCTTGTTAGAAAACAAAATCCGACAATAGCTTCTGTGGGAGCGGCAACTGCTGACTCTGGGGTTGCTAGCGCAGTAAGTAGGGCAAAAGGGGAGGCGGCATCATTACTTGAAAAATTATCTGAAGCAGAGAAGGCTGTGCAGGCAAGTGCGTTGAAAAAGAAGCCTAAAAATCCCCCACATATAAAACAGTTGCTACTTCAGGACCCTCCTATTGTAAATATTGCTTGGCAAGCTACTCGTGAGGCTATTGAAGCGGGTGTTAAATATGTTATGGAAGTAAAGAAGAACGTGAAGCATGTTTTTGAAGGAAAGCATAAGTTAGGTAATGTAGTTGAGCAAGCAGGAGGGCAAGAGAAATTTATTCGCACTCTTTTAGAGTCTTTATCTGATAAAATTCCAGCAGATGGCATATTTGATAATTTTCGAGCTGTTGTTGCAGGTCAGGAAGTGATTGTAAGAGGAATAGTTATGGATGGGATTGCTAAAATTAGTACCTGTTTTATAGAAAAATTAAAGGCTTAAAATGGATTGGAAAAAAACTTTATTATCTCTCGAGCGTAATGAAGAATGGGATACTGCAATAGCATATATGCAAAATGTTATTGCCGAAAACCCGAATGATGTTGATGCTACAATTTGTATGAATTATTTACTTATGTATTCGATTGTTTATGAAACATATGATTATGCAATTGCTGAATATCGTAGATTTTTAGCAAAAAAATATTTTAAGGAATCATATGCAAAATTTTCTGAAAATGCAGAATATCTTTTTTTTACAGGATTAACTGCAGTTATGGAGTTTTGGAATTTTGATATAGAGGATGAAGATATTGATAATATGTTAAAGAAAGCCGTACAGCTTGATAGAAATAACATTTTGTATACATGGGGCTATTCGGATGTTGAAAGAAATAACCTTGAAGATGCAGAACTTGCGAAGAAGCTTCTTACGCTGGGTTCTGCTTCAAGAAAGCAATTGGAATCAAAAGGGGCAGTAGGAGAATATTTAATAGGGATAATGGAGACTTGTAGTGTAACAAATAAGGATAAGCTTCAAAAGAATATTAATGAGTATTTGTTTGGTCAGATTGATACCAGTTCATTCTGTTATGCATGTTGTTGTTATTATGCAGATGGTTTAAGAGGCGGTGAATTTAATCAACAAGAACAAAAACTTTTTTTTGAATTGAGTAAGATTGCCGATCGATATATTGAAAGTACAAAAAATCCAGCGACCTATACAGGAACGCCATTTTTAGAATCAGAACTTAAGCAAAAAACGCTTGAAGTGCAACAGGTTTTAAATATCTAATAAAAAGCCCCACGGTTTTATTCGTGGGGCTCTTTATTAGATATTCAGTTTCTATATATCCAAATTTTTCACAAAATGGCCATATTCTTCGATGTACTGCTTTCTTCCGCTTACGTCATCTCCCATAAGAGTGACAAACCAAGCATCAGCTTTCACCAGATCTTCAATGTTTACTTTAAGTAATGTTCGCTTTGTTTCATCCATAGATGTTTCCCACAGCTGATCAGCGTTCATTTCACCAAGACCTTTATACCGTTGTATATGCAGGTATGGTTTGCTTAATGCATCGATTGCATCGATCAATTGATAGACTCCTTGGGATTCTATGCTCTTATCTTTGTTAGGGACAGAGAGCTGCCACGGATTTTCTTCAAGAATAGCGAGCGGTTTAATGAAAGGGAGAAGCTCGGTGGTTTCTGCTGCGCTGAAAAATCGTATTGGTGCTTTCCAGAATTTATTTGCAACCGCAAATGTTATGAATGTCTCTTTTGTTTCGGTCTCTTCATAAACAGCGGTTTCATCTTGATGGGTCAGAGTGATTGCATATTGTGGCAATGTATCTTTTAGGATCTGTAGTAGAGCCTCGACTCCATCAGATTTTTTCCAATTTGATTTGTGTAGCGTGGTGATCATGCGATGGGTGTTGTTATATCCGATTTTAAATTGATAACTCAATTTATTTAATCGTTCATCGTACTGTACGAGCTGGTCAAGGAGTATGCCCCATGTAGATTCATCAAGAGCTTTTTGATTGATAGATATAGTAGTTTGCTCTTTTGCCCAATCAAATAGGAAGTTTTTTAGCGCTTTATTATCCTTTAGATATTGTTCTTTTTTGCCAATCTTCGCTTTATAAAGCGGTGGTTGAGCAATATAGATATAACCACGTTCAATAAGTGGTCTCATGTATCTAAAGAAGAAGGTAAGCAATAATGTTCTGATATGCGCACCGTCTACGTCCGCATCGGTCATAATAATTATTTTATGATAGCGAGCTTTGTCTGGATTGAATTCATCTTCGCCAATACCACAACCGATTGCAGATATTAACATTTTGATGATTTCGTTAGATAAGATTACATCAAGCCGTGCTTTTTCAACGTTCAGAATTTTACCGCGCAAAGGTAAGATTGCTTGGTTTTCCCGGTTTCTTCCTGTCTTTGCTGATCCACCTGCAGAATCACCTTCTACAAGGAACAGTTCAGTTTCTGCCGGATTTTCATTTGAACAATCGGTCAGTTTTCCTGGTAATACAGAAGATTCTAATACTGTTTTTCTACGGGTCAGGTCACGAGCTTTTTTAGCTGCTTCTCGTGCATGTTTAGCGACATCTGCTTTTTGTAATATTTTTTTTACAATCGCAGGATGTTCTTCAAAATAGGTTTGAAAGAATGCTGAAGTCCATGAATCAACAATTCCTTTTATTTCGTTATTGCCCAGTTTTGTTTTTGTTTGTCCTTCAAATTGCGGCTCAGGCACTTTTACGCTGATTACGCATGCAAGACCTTCGCGTACATCTTCGCTGGAATAACTATCACCAGCTTTGAGCATATTCAGACTAACACCTTTTTTGTTGCAGGCTTTGGTGAGTGCGGACTTGAATCCTGCAACGTGAGTACCACCTTCAACGGTGTTAATATTATTTACGAAAGAGAACAGTTGCTCTGCGTATCCTTCGTTGTATTGCATAGCAATTTCAAGAACGTACTGATCATCTTCTTGATGAAAATAAATTACTTCAGGGAAGATAGGAGTTTTTTTATTATTGATATGCTCAATAAACGATACAATGCCGCCTTCAAAGTAAAATTCTTTGTGTTGATCGGTTGCTTCTTCACTGATTGAGATGCGTAATTTCTTGTTTAAAAAAGCAAGTTCACGGAGTCGTGCAGCGAGCGTGTCAAAACTGAAGGTAGTGGTTTCTTGAAAAATTTCTTCATCTGGATAAAAGCGGACCAATGTTCCTCTTTTATCGGTGGTACCAACAACTTTTAGTGGCCCTTCAGGAGCACCTCGATGATAGGTTTGGGTATGAATTTGTCCATGTTGAAAAACAGTAACGATTAATGTTTTAGAAAGCGCATTCACTACCGAGATACCAACACCATGAAGTCCGCCAGAGAATTTGTATGAATCTTTATCAAACTTACCACCTGCGTGTAGTTTGGTAAGTACCACTTCGGTTGCGGATATATTTTCAGTGGGGTGTATGTCAGTAGGGATACCTCGTCCATTATCTTCTACGGAACATGACCCATCTTCGTGTAAAATAACGTTGATAGTGTCGCAATGTCCTCCAAGAGCTTCATCAACTGAGTTGTCTACAACTTCATATACAAGGTGATGTAGTCCTTTAACTCCCGTGGATCCAATATACATCGCAGGACGCTTGCGTACTGCCTCAAGCCCTTCCATTATACGAATGGAATGCGCTTTGTATTCGTTTTTGTTTGACGGATTGGTCGCCATATACATTCTCCTGATTGCGAAAAGATTGGCTGATGATTGCTTGTTAAAAACAGTGTACAATAACAACAGTTGTTATTGTACTGTCGATAATTTCAGTATATGACTAGTGTACGTAATAAATGCAATTTTTTCTACTTTCGCATTGCAGAATGTAGCTATTTTTAGTTAGATGGGATTTTATTTTTTGTGGTGATATGCAAAATAGTATAAGTAGTCCGTTTGGGACAGAAAAAGATCGTTATTTTATGAATAAAGCGTTGGGGCAAGCTCGTAAGGCATATGCCCTTGGTGAGGTTCCCGTTGGGGCTGTGGTAGTAAACAGCGCAGGGAAGATTATTGCGCGTGGCTATAATAAAACTGAATCTTTGCATTCTCAGACTGGGCACGCGGAAATTCAAGCCCTTAAAAAAGCGAGTAAAAAAATAGGTAATTGGCGTTGTCAGGGGTTGTGGGTGTATGTCACGCTTGAGCCATGCCCTATGTGTATGCATTTACTTCTATTGAGCCGTGTTTCGGGGGTAGTTTTTGGGGCACCCTCGCCAGTATTTGGGTATCGCCTTGACAATGCTACCCGTCTTGCGGTATACCAGAGAGACGCCATGTGTATTGTGGATCATGGTATTGAAGAATCAGCCATCTTGCTGCGAAGTTTTTTTAAACAAAAAAGGAATGAGTGTGAGTGATAAAAGAGATGTTAATCCAGCAGTTAACGATTTAGAATTAATTAAACAGCAGTTGATGGAAAAAAAAGCAGAGATTGAGCAGGAGATGGTACTGTTGAATGAAGAAAAGTTTTCTGATGATCAGGTACAGGATGTGGCCGATCAGGCCCTGACCTCAACTATGGAAAGTTTAAAAAGTTCATTTCAAAACAGCAAGATTGATGAGTATAAACGTGTCATAAAGGCCCTTGATATGATTAAAGAGGGGGTTTACGGTATCTGTGCTGATTGTGAGCAGGTTATATCTCCTAAGCGCTTGCAGTCATTTCCTAATGCTACTCGTTGTATTGTTTGCCAAGAGCTCTTTGAAGAGACGGGAGATCAGTACGAATAGTCCCTTGCGAGTGCGTTTTTTGGATCAGTTTATGGTAATCAAGGCATTAGGGATATATTCAGGGTCATTTGATTATCCTTATTTTGACAATAGTTCTTGATCCGATTATTATAAATAAGGTCTATTTTGTTAGTAATTCAAGAATAATTGATAGTATTAAAAGGTTTTTTAGCGGTATGAATAAAGAAAAAGCGACTAAAGCGGTGGGTGTTAAAAAGGCTGGAGCCCCTATTTCTCATGGCGTTGGACGCAGAAAATGCTCTATAGCGCGTGTATGGTTACGTAAGGGAACTGGGCAAGTGACGGTTAATGGAAGAACTGTTGAGAACTATTTTGATACTGTCTTTAACCGTGCTGATGCAGTAGTGGCATTTACGGTTATTGGAGATGCTACAAAATACGATGCAGACGTTAACGTAATTGGCGGTGGTGTGTGTTCACAAGCTGGCGCAGTGCGATTGGGTATTGCCCGTGCATTAGTTGCAACAGATGAATCATATCGCAAGGCACTTCGAGCAAATGATTTATTGACGGTTGATTCCCGCCAAGTTGAACGTAAAAAATACGGTCAGCCAGGTGCTCGTCGTAAATTCCAGTTCGTAAAACGATAATCTATTTTTGGTTCTCTATACATACGGTTGGGCACAAAGCCCGAGCCTGTAGCGGTACCAAGAATTGTTCGATTTAGATTTAAAACCATCCAAGATCATAACTGATTTTGGATGGTTTTGTTTTTTAATAAGCATGTCATGATCAAGAATGGTTCATGTAAAAAATAATATAGGTACTTTATGGGGGCTTGGGGCGTTATATTGACTATTAGGATCTGAGATCGTTATAGTATAGTTAATAGGCTATTTCGTATAACTAATCAGAGGATCTTAATCATGAAAAAGAATTTTGTTGTGGTAGTAGCTATTTTGGCATTTTGCCACTCAGCTCTGATTTTTTCAGCGGATCCAAGGGGGAAAGGGTCAAGGAGGGGAGGGGCAAGCAGTCGCGGACGTCTTCAAAAAAGATTAGCTGAACGAGAGAAAGATTATGAAATCGGCTTCAATGAGGCTCACAATCCTATAGACAGTGCCGATGCGGTTCTGAATGCTCGTAATAAACGGCTAATCGATTTTATGAATGCTACAGGTCGGGGTGACTGGAAAACTGCATTTACAATTCTTAATAATGTACGAAATAATGACGAAAAAAGAGAATTGTTATTAGCAATAGATAAGAACAGCAGATTTAACGCACTATTTGATGCCGTGACAGATGCCTCTGAAAAAGTGGTACGATCGCTTGTAGGACTTTATAGACAGCTTGGTATTAATGTGAGAGATATGCAGGTGCATGGGCACAGTTTACTAGATGCTGCTCGCATGGCGAATGAAGTCAAACCTCGTCAGCCAATTATAAAATTCCTCGAAGAAGAACTGTTTTATGATGAAGAGATGGCTGCCGCAGCGCAAGAGGCGCTCTTTGAAGCACAAGCGCCAGCAACGGAAGAAGAAATAGCTCTTATGGAGCAGATGATGGCAGGTAGCCAATTAGGCGAAGAAAAAGAATATAACTAGATGGAAAAAGAATAGTAACAAAAAAGGCGACTCTTGCGAGCCGCCTTTTCTTTTTCAAATTCTCTACGAATTAGTAGCGAGATGAACCACCGCGGTCACCGCCAAAGCGATCACCACCGAAAGATCTTCCACCACCACCGCCGCCACCACCTGAGTAACGACGCTCACCACCGCCACCGCTTGTGCGTGGACGCTCTTCACGAGGACGAGCTTTATTTACGCGAAGCGTACGGCCCATAAATTCATTGTTATCAAGAGCAGCAATAGCAGCATCGCCGTCTTTTTCTGTTCCCATTTCTACGAAGCCAAAGCCACGAGAAGAACCAGTAAACTTATCTTTAACTAATTTCACAGATGTCACTTCGCCATACTGTTCGAAAAGCTGTCTCAATTGATCTTCTGTTGCAGCGTGTGCGATATTGCCGACGTAAATATTCATAAAAATAAACCTTAAAAAAATAAATAGATAAAATACTCAAATTAAAACGAAACTTATTAGTTAAAAATCTGTTTCTGCCTCTATAATTCCTATACCTTTAACCGTATAGAACTATATGGATATAGAATGCCGATGTTATTGGGCTTTGTCAATCTCGAAGGCGTTATAGTCTGAGCAGCTCAATAAATCACCTCGATACAGGCCCTTTAAAAGGGGCAAAATAGGCAATAGTGACTGGTATCGAGGTGATGGTAGATTGTTATATCTTTATTTCCGTAAGGTTAATCTTTTCGCTGGTAACATACAGGCTTGACATATATTCAACAGCCTTGGGCCGCGTGGCTACTCGTTCGGGGCTGTAAGTCTGAATGGCATCGAATATATTGATCAAACTGAGGGTCTCTCTGAATTGATTATCTTTTAAAAGTGCTTCTTTGGCCCGTTCTGACCACGTTTTTTGGACATCGGCTTTTTTGTCAGTTTTTTTCTTTTTCTCTTGGTCTGTTTGATCTTTTTGGTCAGGCGACTTTATAGAGTTGGTAAGTGCCCGCTCGCTGCCATAGAACTGGTTAAACCAGATCATTTGGTCTGTTGGAGGCTGTCTGCGTTGGATGTCAAAGTCAGGTTCAATGCCAAGGCCTTGGATTGCGGTGTTAAATGGTAAGAAGTAGAGCGATGTGGTTATTTTCATTGCGCAGTTATTACTGACTGGTATCACTTCTTGCACTGATCCTTTACCAAACGTACGAGTTCCCACTAAAAAGACCATCAATTGTTTCTGTTTTTTATCCCCAGCGGCTTTTGCGTATTGATTAGAATGTAACATGAGGCATCCTGCTAAAATTTCTGCTGCTGATGCTGTGTAGTTGTTAATCAGAATGAAGATAGGAGGAGCATTATTGGTTGATGGTTGCCTATTGGTTGTATATCGTTCAGTTACCTTATCGAATTTGTTTTTTGTGGATACTACTTCGCTTCCTTTTTCTAAAAATAGTCCTGCAATGTCTATCGCAGAAGTAAGCAGTCCGCCAGAGTTATTTCTGAGATCGAGAATGAGTCCTTTGTACGGTTTTTGTTGCGCTTTTTTGAGTAGGGTTTCGATTTGGGTTGCGGCGGTTTCAGTAAAGCTGCTCAGTGATACGTAATAGACATTATGTTCTTCAATATAAAAACAGAGAGAGTTTTGTTCTTTAATAATATCTCGCTTGATGTCCAGAGATATAATATCAGGGTGGTTATCACGTAATATTTTAACATGAACAGTGGTGTTGCGTTCACCTTTTAGTTTTAAGGTTGCTTCCTCGGTGGTCATTCCCTCCAAAGATTGACCATCGATTTCTACAATTTTATCAAGTGCTTTTACGCCTGCTAGATCAGAAGGTCCTTCTGCTATGGTGTCGATGATTAACAGGAATTTGTCTTTTTGTTGGCGAGTGTTATCGATAACGATGCCAATACCAAAAAACTCACCGGAGGTGCTTTCTAGTATTGCTTTGTATGTTTTTGGATCTAAAAAATTTGAATGGGGGTCAAGGAATGTTAAAAATGCATCGATTGCTTTGATCATGCATGTTTCAGGATCAGCAACTTTATAATGTTTTTGGCCAGTAGCTTGTAGGACTTCCGCAAGAACGCGTACCCAGTTAAAAATAGCTTCATCAAAAGATATTGAGATTTTTTCTTCTTGTTTGATGTCTATTTTTATTGATTGGGTCGCTGTGGGTTTAATGACCGCCGCGCCTGCGGATATATCAGATGAGTGTAGGCATACCAATAGAACAAATAAGATTGTTATACGATATAAACGAGTTACTATCGCTTTCATTACAGTGCTTCCTTTTTTAATAAATTTATCCAACGCATTGCTTCATGTTGGCATGCCGATATATTCTAGTCATAAAATATGATAGTGCAATGTCTGATATTAATACGGGAAGTAATGGTATGATTAAGATTAAAAAACGGATGGTTCCCTATATTATTTTGTCTGTAGAGTTAATTGTTTTTTTAGGAATGTATATTGCGGGAGTGAATGGCTTTATTACTTTATATGGGTTGAAGGCAGACAATGAACAGTATAAAAAAACAGTAGAAGTCCTAGAGCAGGAGGTAGCGTCCCTTGAGAAACAGTTACGAGATTTTAATTCTGAAAGATTTTATAAAGAGAAAATTGCGCGAGAAGAGTTGCAAATGGCTCGTCCTGGAGAGATCATTTATTACTTGAAGTAATTGATACATATGATACGGTGATGACCAGTTTTGGGTATATTTTTATAAAGGACATACTATGGCATATATATTACCACCGTTACCGTATGAATATGGAGCTCTTGAGCCATATATTGACGCACAGACAATGGAAATTCACCATGACATGCATCATGCAGGATATATTGCTAAGTTAGAAGCAGCGCTAAAAGATTATCCTGATCTTGCGCAAAAACCGGTGGCGGAACTGTTGCAAACATTACCGGCGTTGCCAGAATCAATTCGCACTGCGGTACGTAATAATGGTGGTGGACATTATAATCACTCATTTTTTTGGACTCTCATGAAAAAAAATGGTGGTGGTAATCCGGTAGGTACTGTTTCTCAAAAAATAACCGCAGATTTTGGTACGTTTGCGGCATTTCAAAATACATTTAATACAGCCGCGCAAACGGTATTTGGTAGCGGTTGGGCCTGGTTGTGTCTTGATAAAACGGGCAAGTTGGTAGTTATTTCTACGCCGAATCAAGATGCGCCGATCTCACAAGGATTGCATCCTATTTTGGGGTTGGATGTTTGGGAGCATGCGTATTATTTGAAATATCAAAATCGACGTCCATCATATATTGATGCGTGGTGGCATGTGATTAATTGGGAACAAGTTGAGCAAAATTATGATGAGATAGTGAGATAACGTGAGTTCAATGTAACGAGCTACGAGTTGTGTATTTCAGTAAGAATGTTGTATGTTTGCAATGGAAGAAGATATTGCCTTCAGTCGTCACGAACGAAGCTTAGCTTCTAGGCGCAGTGTGGTGATCCAGGCTTCAGAGGGGTACTTCGAGAGTCCATTAAAATTAGTGCATGTTTTCGTGGGAGTTTCTTTGTGGGCCTGGATTGCCACGCAAGCTCGCAACGACGAACAGAGATCTCGTGCACTGATAATATCTAGGTTGATTATATTGAATTGGGAAAGATAGAGGACATATTTTTATAGGAGCTATATGAAACGTAATACAATCGCATATGCATTTATAGTATTGAGCGCATTGTCAATGAATCAATATTCCAAAGCCGATCCTCGGGATGCGCTTGTAGCGGGAGGTGCTGGTGGTGTAGTTCTGGTAGCGGGCTACATAGTATGGCAATGGTTCACGCCTAGCCTTGCTTCAAAAGTTACTAAAGCAAAATTACAACAAGAACTGGCAAAAGTAGGTTCTAAAAAACAGTTATATCTAGAATTAAAAAAACATCATAAAGATGAGCATAGAGATGAATTAGGTCTTCCGCTTGCATGTAAATCCGCGGCGCTTAAATTCCTTGTTACTCATACAAAAACAGACTTGCACGAGATAGCGAGTGAGTTTAATAGGCTATACCCTGTGAAGCCTAAAACAAATAAAGTATTAACTCCTTCAGCAGCGTAAATACATATCCCCGTCTTTAGCACGGGGATGTTTCTTATATATTGGCCAGGTCGTTGTTTCACTACATCGGTCTATTTGCGTGTGGCTGTCGCCAGGTGAGCACGAAATGGTATTGATGTGCGCCATTATGAAGGATCGTGGAAAACCGTGTTTTGCGTGAAAAATGTGCAATAGCTTCGCCAGTAGATTCAGTATAAGGCATATGATTTTTGAGAAAATCTTCAAATGAGTTTGCATCATTCATGGTATTCAGTACCTTGTGAGGTATCCATCGGGGTAGGCGATCAAGCAAGTGATGTAATACCCTTGCTTGCGAAGGTGATAAGTCATTCCAATAAGCGGGTCGATCGTCGCGCATTGTTTTAACAGATAGTCGATTGATATCGTAGTGTATTGGATAACATATATCACCTTTATTCTCGCGACCGAGTATAGCCCTTTGTAGTATTCGTGATTTATATTGTTGTGGTATTGGTAAGTATGCAATAGGAGTTTTGCAGTTGAAATCTACGAAAAAACTACTGTGAACTTCCAAATAGTTCTCTTTTGCATCGGCACAGCTAAAAGCTGGAGTGTGCCATAGAAATAAAGCGGCAGTGAAAAAAATATATATGGGTAACATGATTGGTCGAGTTAAGATAAAATCTGTTATATCGCATTACATTTTGACATACATACACTGCAAACACAATGTTTATAGGGGTATGTATGAGGGAGTCGCTTTTTTGGCAAATTATCGGGATGTCGGTATACTTCATCTATTATAATCATACGTAATGATATGGAATGAATCGATATGGATAATCAAATAAAAAAAAATAATGTGATAGATGAACCCCGCAACGAGCATGACATCTCTAATGAACATGCTATTCGTCTTGAAAAAATAAAAACGATGCGTGCGCAAGGGTTAGAGCCGTGGCCTGCAGGCAAAGAGGTGACAGCCACGTGTAAAGATGTGATTGATGAATTTGATCACCAAGCGGAAAAAAAGCAGTATGCAATTGCAGGAAGAATTTTAGCATTTCGTGAGCATGGTAAAACGGCATTTGCTAACATTCAAGATCAGACAGGTCGCTTGCAGATATATCTGCGGCAGGATGAACTCGGAGCAGAGACTTTTGAGCAACTCAAGCATTTGGTGGACATTGGCGATATTATCTGGGTTTCTGGAGTATCATTCAGAACTAAAATGGGTGAAATAACATTAAAAGCATCGTCGTATGCACTATTAAGTAAATGTTTGCATCCGCTTCCTGAAAAATTTCATGGCCTTGCTGATATAGAGACCATTTATCGACAACGATATTTAGATTTGATTAGTAATCAAGAAAGTAAAAGTCGTTTTATTGCACGATCAAAAGTAATCAGAACGCTGCGGAATTTATTTGATACTAATGGGTATTTGGAAGTTGAAACGCCAATGTTACACCCAATTCCTGGTGGTGCAGCTGCAAAACCATTTACTACGCATCATAACGCGCTTGATACCACGTTATATTTACGGATAGCTCCGGAATTATATTTAAAACGACTGGTTGTTGGCGGTTTAGAACGGGTATATGAGATTAATCGTAATTTTAGAAACGAAGGAATTTCAACACGGCATAATCCTGAATTTACGATGGTCGAATTTTATACAGCATACAAAGATTATCATTATGCAATGGATTTTACTGAGCAGTTGATCCGCGCTGCGGCGATGGAATCAAATGGAAAGTTGCAGTTACCGTTTGGTGATCGTGAGATAGATTTTCAGTCACCATTTTTGCGATTGAGTATGCGCGATGCGGTAAAACAGTACGGTAATATCTCTGATGCTGATCTATCCGATGCGCAGATTGATGCAACGCTTAAAAAACATGGCATTGTTCTGCCGGTACCGGTTCAGCACGCATCATGGGGACAAAAATTGTATGGCTTGTTTGAAACATTAGTTGAAAGCAAATTGATACAGCCGACATTCATCATTCAATTTCCGATTGAGGTTTCGCCACTTTCAAAGCGTGATGAAACGGATAAAAATATGGCAGCGCGATTTGAGTTGTTTATCGGTGGTATGGAAATCAGTAATGGATTTAATGAGCTGAATGACCCGTTTGATCAGGCCGATCGTTTTAAACAACAAGTTGAATCACGAGAAGCGGGTGACGCAGAGGCGCATCATTATGATGCTGATTACGTACATGCGTTAGAGTATGGGCTACCACCAACTGCGGGTGTGGGTATCGGCATTGATCGGTTGGTGATGTTGCTCACCAATACAACGTCCATTAAAGATGTAATTTTATTTCCGACATTAAAACAGCGACATGAATAATTTTTAACGTTATAGAGAAATAAAAAAGCGCTTACTCGAAAAAGTGGGCGCTTTTTTATTTCTGAAGTATTGATACCTTATTGAATCTGGCATTTAAGCTTTTGTTGTCGAGCTTCTTTTTTTCCTTTTGAGAATTCTGCCGCGGTGCGCTTGTAGATGAGTGAGATGTGGTCTTTGAGATCTTTTCGCTGCGAAGTTATCGATTGTTTTAGCCGTGCGATGCCATAGTTGATTTTAGTCATTCGCTTCTGGGGAAAAGAGGGCATGCTTTTTGCTTGAGCGCGTAGCTCCTGTGCGTGTGTGATAAATGGTTGTGCATGCATATATGCACCAACTGATGGCAACGGTAATGCCGTATATAATACCCAGACTGCAGGAGTTTCTAGCAAGACGACGTTATTATTGCTTGCGAACCATTCATGCTTGGTTGGGAACCATCTAATCATGAATTGGTTATCAGTGCTGACAATAGGAGCTATTTCTTTCAAAGGTGCGAGAAGAGTCTGAGTATAGTGGATTAAGAAGTCATGATGATGGAGGTGGTCTAATATGTCGTCACTGGGCTTTGAGGACGCCTGTGGGAAAGAGGAGTATTGTTCTAGGATAGTCTTATATTCACTTACCAAGAGTTGCTCTCCGTAAGAATTATATATCTTTATGATGGAGTTCTGTGAAAAGCATTTAGATGAGCTAACAAAAGTATCACATGAGAACAGCAACTCGTTACTGTCTGGGCAAAAGGCTATGGTCCCATAATTAGATCTATGAATTATAGTCTCTTTTAGCGGCAAGTCACTACCAAGAACGCTTGGTTTTAAAAAAGAATATATGATTCTGTCTACGTTCCAAGGAAGACCATGCGCTATTTTTTGCACCAATCTGATGAGATTGTTTTGGCTGAGCCCCCTGGGTTTTTTATCGACTTCTGCTTGCTCAACCTGCTCTTTTTCATCTTCATCATCATCTTCTGAAGGTTTTGCAATCAGAAGGTGGCTAGCATGTGTATTGGCATTAATAAGAGCGGTTATTTCTGGATCCTCTTGTTCTTTTTCGTCCTCTTGAGGCGTAGCAGATAGGTCTTGCGATTGTGATGCATTATTTTTACTTTGTTTTTTTTGTAATGACTGCTGCATAGCCTCACGAATATGCTGCCTATATTCTTGTGCAGCGGCATCACGGCGAGCTTTTTGCGCGGCGGCATGAAGGACTTTTTGTTTTTCTACATCTTCGGGCGCAGCAGATGGTTGTATGGAGCATGTTATTGATAAAGTAACTAAGATTGAATAGGTTATTGTGTGTTTCATAGTTTTATTTTGTGTAGGGGGTTAAATACCAAAGTAAGCGGTTTTGATTATATATATATTTTAAATTCTTACTATAAGAAATGAATGTGTGTGAAATTAGATTGTTATGTAGCATAAGGAGTTTGTATGAAAATTGGTTTACCTATGATTACAACAACGTTTGATCTTCCTGGATATAGAGCTGTGCAATCTCTTGGGGTAGTGCGCGGTATCTCAGTGCGGTCGCCTGGTGTAGTCGGTAGTTTTGTAGCAGGGTGGCAATCTATATGGTCTCAAAACAATAAGACATTTACTGCCATGTGTGAAAAAACAAGAAGTGAGGCATTTGATTTACTCATTGAGCATGCACAAGAACTAGGAGCAAACGCTATCATTGGAGTACGATTTGATGCTAATGAAGTCAACACTGTTACAACAGAAATCCTTGCGTATGGCCAGCGGTGATTGTAGAAAAGATTTGAATTTATCTGCGTAAAATTACAGCATTCAATGGATTAAATAAAAAAGCGCTTACTCGAAAAAGTAGGCACTTTTTCATTTGTTTGTTTTATTATTGTGTATGCGTTTACCCCAGACTCATGCCTTCTAAACCGGCTGTGCTTTTGATACGATTTTGTAATTGGGCTTCTTCTTGCCCCCTTGCAAACTCAGTTTTTATATGTTTGTAGATTTTTATGATGTACAGTTCGAAATCTTCTCTTTTTGAAATGATTGTTTCTTTCAAACGTGCGATACCATAGTGTATTGCGGTTATTTGCGCCAAGGGGAAATAGGGCGTGCTTTGTGCGTGATCACGTAGTTCTTGCGCTTGAGTAATAAAGGGTTGGACATGTGTATATGCTTCCACTGCCGGAAATAGTGGTGAGAGCGTATGTAATGTAGCGGTGTTGCCAGATCTGGAAACGGCATACTCATTATTGGGACTTATAGATATCCCTTGAGCACCCCAAACGTTTGAGGTTTTTTCCAGTTGGAAAGTGTGCAGGTTGGCATCACCACCAGGTTTGATCAGACGTATTGTCACAGTGCTACTTAGATGGTCTATATTTCCACGGAGAAACGGAGGTTCAGGAATCTCTTCCGTAGATAGATTAAAAGAAGATCGCTCGTTGGTGCTACAATTCAATACAGATAAAATATTAGGATGTTTTATATCTCCATATTGAAAAGTTCCAGTAGCGATATCAAATGTTTGTGGAAGAGATGGTTCGTCTGTGTATATAAGATTAATGCGTTGGCTATCGGGGCTGAAAGATATATTATCGATGTCTCTAGGCGATTCATTCTTATTCATAGTATTTTCAAGAATATACAACAACTTTTTATTTTTTACATTCCAAATTTGCATGACGTTTTTGCAATCTGATAGAGAAGCAATAAATTCATCATTAGGGCTAAAAATTGCATCAGTTATTTTTTGTACATCTTCTTGAAAGAAGTTGTTTGAGAGATCACCTTCAGGGAGTTGATAAAGGAGTTTTCCGCTGGCGCTATCCCATATACATGGAGGAGTATTATCTTCATGTGTTGTAATGATATATGTGCCGTTGGCATTAAAATTGGCAGATGTTATTTGATCTTGGGTATGCTCGAGATTGCAGAGTGGTATTCCATGAGTATTATATATGATCGTAAGAGTTTCGTTACCTTCGTGTGCATGTAGAAAGTTATATGATACTAGAATCCTGCTATTGTCAGGGCTAATGGCTATGCATTTTGCCAATGTTCTTTTAAATCCTCTTGTAGACATTTCAGGAGGAGTAACAAGAGCGGTTTCTTTTCTTTTTATGACTATATCCAAAAAGTTTGGTCCTAAAAAAGAAGTTATGAGTCTTCCTATTTCAAAGGGTAATGCAGCTACCTTTGTGATTAAGTGATCGCTATTATTTATGAGCAAGTGACGTATGCGAGCATTGGCATTAATGAGAGAGCGAATCTCTTTATCTTCTTGTTCTTTTTCATCATATTCTAAGCCGTCTTTTGTATTTTGCTGTATATTTGTACCTGTTATAGCCGGTAAAGATCTTTGAGGCATTTCGAGCAACGGAGATGATTTTTTTGGTGGTTGAACTGTCTTTACAGAATTGTTTTGTAGCGGTTGTGCATTATGCGTTTGGGCAGCCTGGGGTGACCTTTGCATGGCAATTTTGAGGCATTTTTCATATTTTTTTTTTGCTATCGCATAGTTCAATTCATGTCCTTTTACATCTTCGGGTGCAGCAGACGGCTTTATGGAACATGTTATTGATAAAGCAGCGAAGATTGCATAGGTTATTGTATGGTTCATAGTTTTATTTTATTTAGAGTTTTTAAAGATGGGGTAGGCTGTTTTTATTATATGTATTTTTTCAATTTTTACTATAAGAAATTAATGTGTGTGGAATCAGATTGTTACGTAGCATAAGGAGTTTGTATGAAAATCAATGTAAATATGATTACAACAACGTTTGATCTTCCTGGATATAGAATTGTTCAATCTTGTGGGATAATACGCGGTATTTCAGTCCGGTCTGCAGGCGCGGTAGGGGGTTTTGTAGCTGGATTGCAATCTTTGTGGGCTCAGAAGAATAAGACGTTTACTGCCATGTGTGAAAAAACAAGAAGTGAGGCATTTGATTTACTCATTGAGCATGCACAAGAACTAGGAGCAAACGCTATCATTGGAGTGCGATTTGATGCTAATGAAGTCAACACTGTTACAACAGAAATCCTTGCGTATGGCACAGCGGTGATTGTAGAAAAGATTTGAATTTGGCTGCTTAAAATTATTGAATTAACAAACAAATCGCTAGTGCTCCCCTCGCAAACGCCACAATCCATTGACTGCTTGGAGTGGTTTATGTTATTTTGTTTTCATAATAAATTCACATAGTATGATTTTAATAACATAAAAGGAGATAGAGGTGATGATGAAAAAACTGTTCGCACTAGCATTATTCTTGAGTGTGCAAGGGATTAATGCAATAAATATTAATGTTTATAGTCTGGTACTAGCGAAAATGTATACAAGATTTAACTTTAGAGGAGATTCTTTTGGGCGAATTATACCAGCCGCAACGCCTACAGCCTCTGCCCTAGAAGATCTGAACAAGTGTAATAAGGAGTCTTTGGATTGGCAGACTAGTCCAAGGTCTCCAATACCAAACACCTTGGGACATGCTTCGACGTATCAGACTGGCGTAGGTGGTGTTCCGAAAGCAATACAAACCGCCGGATGGATGGGTGTTGATGACTGGCGATTGCATATAGGTTTTGAGGATGTGCATACAGTGGAGGCTAAAGTGGGTGATGTATGGGGAAGGAATCCTGATACTGGTTGTCCATTGGTATTTACCCAAAAAATGTTTGAACAGAGGAAAGGTGTTGATTACAAACTAGGTTTGTGTTGGGGGATACAACCCAAATTTTATTCATCTGTGGGGCAAGCACTATTTAAGTACTTTGCGCTCATTGTTGTTCCGGTTAAAAATGCAGCAGATAACAATAATTGGTGGCCAAGTTTTAGAATAATTAAACTCAGAGAAGGTACAACGCACCAAAAGTGCCCATGGCGTAATGGCTGTGATGAGCTTCAATGGCCAGATTAAAGCAAATAAAAAAAGCGCCTACTTTTTTCAGTAGGCGCTTTTTTTAAAACTTTGTTTGCATTTACGCAGGATCTACCTGCACATAATCACGATATGCATAAGATCCTTTGCGCAATATCCGATCTTTTTGCGCCAGATTATTGCTGAGGGTATTCACAGCGTACAATCCAAATTTCTTGTTATGCCCCATATTCCATTCATAGTTATCAAGCAGTGACCAGTAACAGTAACCGCGTACATCATAACCATCTCTGATTGCTTGTTCTACTGCGTTATTATATCCAATGATCCATTTTTCACGCCGATCATCTTTTGCATCACAGATGCCATTTTCCGTGATGATGATGGGAACATGGAGCTGGGAAAGTTCTTTGATGGCATTGTAGATAGCTTGCGGACGGATGGACCACACGGTCATATCGGTCATTTCTTCATCTTCTTTCGGCTCTGGACCAGGGCCAAAGAACATGTCTGCATAAAAGTTAAGACCAAGAAAATCGAGTGAATGGGGAGCGCGTTTATCTACAAATTTTATAGGATTATCTCCAGGGACGTCATAAACAAAATGTCCTGTGGTAAAGAATCGCATAAAAACTTTATGAGCAAAATTTTTGTTAAATTGTTTTGCAAGCATGCGGCTAATTGGATTAAGCACGCTGTTAATGCCGCCCTTTATTTTCGGTTGAAAGTGGGCCATCTGATGTATAATACTAATGTTTGCTTGCTCACCATGTGGCATTACTTTTAACGTTTCATATACTTCTATGTGAGCTTTAAATAAATTGCCTAAAACGGTACCGGCTAAAACATAATTATGAGAGAATGGGTATAATAAATAATCGTTACAAAATGGTCGCAACATAGAAGCATAATCTTTTTTACCTGGCGCATGTGATCCGATTATATATCCGCATACGCTAACCACGGTCGGTTCATTGATGGTGCACCAGTAGGTGACTTTGTGTCCAAATCGTTTAAATACTTCCTGGCAGTAGCGGACAAAGTGGATGATATTTTCTTCTTTTTCCCATGCTTTTAGTTTATGAAACCAAAGCGGATGCACCCAGTGGTATAGAGTGACGATTGGTTCAATGCCAGCATCGCGCAATGCATCAATGTATCTATCAAAAAAATCAAATGCTTCTTCGTTCCATACTCCTTGCTGCGGGTTGAGATCTGTCCATGGTATTTCAAAGCGGTAGGCATTGCAGTTTAGATCTTTAATAAGTTGGATGTCATCAAACATGCGATTCCAGCCATCAGCAGAAGTGCCAACTCGTTCGCCACGGTCGATAGGACTATCGCTTTTAAAACAGATCGATGTTCCGCCTTGGCGCTCGCGATTGAGAATAAATCGTGCATGAAAATTATTTTCAAACCAGGTCCAATTACTTTTTGGCCTATATCCAAGGGACTCCCAATAATTATGTCCACCATTTTGGTATGTTGAAGAGGCCACTCCTTTTAAAAATCCGTGAGGATAATGGACTCCTTGTTCTTTTCTGGTGAAAAAAGGACTTTCGGCGTTATTGGTTAATGATTGCAATAGACAAAAAAAGAGAATTGATTGTTTCATGTGATGATCATTTGTTTGTAATAATTGGTTGAAATCTGCTTCCTGAGTACGCTTTATTGTACGAGAAGCTCTTTTTTTTGTCATCGTTTTTTTGTCGTCGCTATGGGGGTTTTGATAGTTCTTAACTATCGATTTTATCGTAAATAAGGTATATTCTTTGTTGGTATTATTGTATCTATACGCAACGGGGGCGATCTATGTCAACATATTTGCAAGGTAATAAATATTTGTGGCGGTTGCCCGCATATGATCCAAAAATGGTGTGTGAGATAGCTGCGCTGTATAACCTTTCTATGCCCATTGCGCAAACGCTTATTAATCGCGGATTTGCGGATAAAAAGAGCATAGATGCTTTTTTATTTAGTTCTTTTGAAAAAGATGTGCCGCATCCACGCCATATCAAAGATGCAGAAAAATCAGTTGATCGTATTTTGTATGCAATTGCGGCCGGGGAAAAAATTCTTATAGCCGGCGACTATGACGTTGATGGTATTACGTCATCAGCGATGATGCTTTTATGTCTGTTGCCGTTGGGTGCAAACATAAACTTTTTTCTACCGAATCGGGTAAAAGATGGCTATGGACTTTCGGTAAAAACGGTAGAACGAGCTGCTGCAAGTAATTATAAAGTGATTATTACCGTTGATAACGGAATTACCGCATTTGATCCTGCTATACGAGCTCGAGAGTTAGGGGTTGATCTGATTATTACGGATCACCACCGCCCTCATGATCATTTACCAGATGCGTTTGCTATTGTGAACCCCAATCAAAAAGAGTGTGCATATCCGTTTAAAGTTCTTGCTGGTGTCGGGGTCACCTTTAAACTGTTATCATTGTTGTATGAAACAAAAAAAATGGAGTTGCCTCCAAAGGTATATGAATTATTAATGCTGGGTACCATTGCTGACGTGGTGCCATTAATTGGTGAAAATCGTTATTGGGTACGGCATGGACTTACGTATATCAATAAATATGAATCGCCTTCTTTTGCGGTACTTAAAAAAAATGGCAAAGTAACTAAAGAGCGACTTTCTTCAACCGATATTGGTTTTTCAATCGCACCACAAATTAATGCGTTAGGGCGTTTGCAGGATGCACGTCAGGGTGTTCGATTCTTGATTGATTCTAATTTGCAAGAAGTAGAGCAGGTTGGGGCGGTATTATTAGAATTAAACGAAGCCCGTAAAGAAATAGAGCGTTCTATTTATGCGCAGGTTGATCAAGAAATCATTAAAAAAAATATTAATTTAGAACATGAGAATGTCATTTTAGCAGCGCATGATGCGTGGCCTCCCGGGGTAATTGGATTAGTTGCATCTCGGTTGATGAGTGCGTATGGACGGCCAACAATATTGTTTCATTTGACCAAGCAGGGGATTGCAAAAGGATCGTGTCGATCAATTCCAGAGTTTAACATGTTTGATGCACTTACCAGTTGCAGCGATTTGTTGATGCAATTTGGAGGGCATTCAATGGCGGCAGGCTTGAGCGTTTCGCGGGACAATTTGCCTGCACTGAAATCTCGGCTGGAAGCACTGGTTGCACAACAATTAAAGCCGGAAGACTTAAAGTTAAAGTTGAGCTTGGATGCAGACGTGTCGCTTGGTGATCTGACGAAAAAATTTATTTCGGATATGGCTCATCTTGAACCATTTGGTAATGAAAATAAAGAACCAAATTTTTATATTAAAAATGTTGTGCAACTGCAAAAGCCGACACTCTTAAAAGATGCGCATGTGAAATGTAAGGTGTTTGCAGATGGCGTGATCAAACCGGTAATATTTTTTAATCGACCGGAACTGTTTGAGCTATTATTAAAGCAAGATGATGAGCCTTTTGCGATTGCAGGGCAGGTGGTTGAAAATCATTGGAACGATTCGGTGAATATTGAGCTGCGCGGTATTGATATTGCGGGTTTAAAAGGGTAGTCTTTTTCTATCTGTGTTGTAAATAATAAAAATCGCCTTATAATGGTGCGGATAATTTTATTTTTTAACAATACTATTTGTAGGGTTATTATGTTTTGTCTGAATAGATGGGTGCTCGTCTCAACAGTCTTTGTGTTCACCTGTGGTGGTTTAACGGTAGGTAAATCTGAGAAGCTTTCATATGGGGAATTTTTTAAATCGAATAGATATGAAAAGGCATGTGAGTTGGATTTTGAAAAATTTGCCGCAAAACACCAGCCGCCGCAGCATTTGCGGAATGCGATTGAAAGAAATAAAGAAAAAATAAGATCGACGGGTTTTGGTGAAGTTAAAGGTATGCCAGGGTTTATCGTGAAACATTTTGATGCAAATCGGGTGATCAACGCAGATCGAATGGAAGAATGTATAAAACGCTTTAACTTAGATCGTTTGGCCGTGGCAAAAAAATATATTGCAAAGGTTGATGGCCAGTGGATGGTGTTTGCAGAAATGATAAAGCCTGATTCTTCTAAAAAATATGATTCAACATCACTAGAATTTGTGCAGCAGCTGGCGAAATTGGCAGAAGAGACCGGATATCGCGATTGGCAAGGTAACTGGTTATTTAATAAAGAGGGTAAATTAACCTGCATCGATTCTGAGAATGATTCATTTGCGATAGGAAGGAGTCGCTTGGAGGATGGTAAAACACCTCAACATTGTAAAACACAATATGTTTTAAGTTTGGCGATCTTTGGGGGAAGCATAGATCCTGAGGCACGGCAGTGGTTACAGGACAAAATTAATGCATTGCGTAAGTCACCAGAAGGAGTGGCAGAACATACGAAAAACACGCCGGACACCATATTGCCCTGGAGCAAGAAATTTGATGGTCCCAATATTAATATCTCGAATGTAAAGCAGCATTTAGAAAAATTGCGTGAAGAGAGCTACGGAATGAGGCAGGGGATTCTCAGTGAAAGCATGGCTTTTGCCAGAACATGAGAATTGAATTGTATTATTTAAAAATGTAATAAGAAGGGGAAGATGTCTTCCCCTTCTTTAATATTATCGCTTAGTATGCTTCAGATGAAGTCATAGGGCGCGTTCTCATAGGACGTTCTTCAGCGAATTCTTTCGGTTGTCTTTTGCGCATTGGCTCGCTTTTTTGTGTTTGTTTTGTTGATTTTTTATATGTTGTTTCTTTTGTATAGCGTTTTTTCCCGTTGTCGTAATTATCTTTGTCTTTTCTGCATCCAGGAACTATTGCAAGTAGTGAAAGGCATGCAACAGCTAATAATACTTTTTTCATTGATCGCTCCTTGGTAATAAATTATATGGTACATCATATTAAAGACATGATAGAAAAATATTTGTGCATTGTGCAATGATTTTTTTAAAAAGTAACGGGTAATAAAAAGAGGGTATGGCGTAAATCCATACCCTTTATACTGTTTTCTGTACGATTAATGATTATGCGGTTTTTGTTTTTGCGGTACTTTTCTTTTTAGCAGGTTTTTTTGTAGGAGCGCAAAATGGTGGTTTTTCAAAAGCCGCCTCAATAACTTCATCCATCGTTTTTACATATACGATATTGAGCGCGCTTAAATCGGTTTCTTTTAAAATTTCTTGAATATCATCAAAGTTTTCATGAGGCACAATCACTTTGGTAAAGCCATGTTGTTTTGCCGCAAGCAGTTTTTCTCGCAATCCACCAACAGAAAGCACGCGTCCACGGAGTGTTATCTCACCAGTCATAGCTAGTTTTTGTAGCAATGGTGTTTGGGTTAGAGCGGAGATCAATGCGGCACAAATAGTGATACCAGCAGATGGTCCATCTTTTGGAGTAGCTCCTTCAGGCAAATGGATATGAATATCCTTCGTCTGGTGAAAGGTATGCTTCAGGCCAAGTTCTTTTGCTCGTGTTCTGATATAGCTTTGTGCTGCTTGTGCAGATTCTTGCATCACTTCACCAAGTTGACCCGTTAAGGTTACATTTCCTTTTCCTGGGATCACGGTAGTTTCAATTTCCAGTACGTCACCACCTAATTCTGTCCATGCAAGTCCTGTCGCAAGACCAATTTGTTCAGTTGCATTGCTTAAGCTTGTTTTTTTGAACGGTGGATTTCCCAGCCATTCTTTGATTTTTACTTTATCAACGGTAACCGATGCTACGTTTTTATTCAGAATCAGCTGAATTGTTTTACGCATGAGCTTAGTAATAATACGTTCAAGTTGTCGTACGCCAGCTTCTTTTGTGTATTCAGAGATAATAAGCGCTACGCTTTCTTGAGGTATTTTGCATTGACGGGTAGTAAGATCATGCTCTTTGAGGCTTTTTGGAATTAAAAATTTTGTTGCGATAGAGCTTTTCTCTTCGTCAGTGTATCCAGAGAGTTGAATGATTTCCATTCGGTCGTAGAGCGGGTAAGGGATACCATCAGTCATGTTAGCGGTTGCTATGAACATTACTTTTGATAAATCATATTCTAGATCTAAAAAGTGATCTGCGAATGTTTTATTTTGTTCCGGATCAAGGACTTCAAGAAGTGCTGATGCAGGATCTCCATGTAAATCACGAGAGATTTTATCTATCTCATCCAGGAGTATAACCGGGTTGAGGTAGTTGGTTTTTTTCATTGCTTGAATAATTTTGCCGGGTAACGCACCAATATACGTTCGTCGATGTCCACGTATCTCAGACTCATCTTTAACGCCACCAAGAGATATGCGCATAAAATCTCTACCTAAGCTGTTAGCTATTGATTGCGCAAGTGATGTTTTTCCTACTCCTGGAGGACCAACCAAACAGATTATTGGCGAACGTTCTAAATTTTTTGAGAATTTTTTTGCTGCCAAAAATTCAATGATGCGTTCTTTTGCTTTTGTAAGTCCGGCATGCTTTTCGTTAAGAATTTTTTCAGCACGCTCTAAACTGATCGTATCTTTACGAACCTTGTTCCATGGTAATGAAAGGATCCAATCGATGTAATGGCGGCTGACCACTGCTTCAGATGATAGTGGCGGCATTTGCTCAAGCCGTTTTAGTTCCTTATCAACCTTTTGTAATGCCTCTTGAGGGAGTCCTAGTTTTTTTGCCGATGCTTTCAGTTGACCTAGTTCGATTGACTGATCATCTCGTCCCAGCTCTTTGTGAATAGCTTTCATCTGTTCGTTTAAATAGTATTCGCGCTGGTTTTTCTCTATTTGAGATTGCATTCTGCCACGAATTCTTTGTTCAGTCTGTAGGATTTCAATCTCATTGCTTAAGAACGTACACAGTTTGGTCATGCGTTCTTTAAGATCGGCAGATTCTAAAATAGATTGTCGATTTTCTAATGATAGATTTGCAATATGTACTGCAATGGTATCGGTTAGGAAATCAAGATCTTTTGGTGTTTTATTACCCAAGGTAAGATCGGCAGGTGCTTTGTCATTGAATTCTGTGTATGAGGTATACAGAGATTTTAGTTGGCGCCATAATGCTTCAATTTCAGTAGTGTGGGCAGTATTGGTAGTGGGTACATCTTGGCATACAGTGCCGATAAAATCATCTTCGTTATTGATATTGATTGCTTGTGAGCGGCAAATGCCTTCAGCCAATATTTTTAATGATCCATTAGGCATACGCATAACTTGCAAAACAATAGAACGGGTGCCGAGCGTGAAAACGTCATCACCCTCTGGAGATTCAACGTGGGAATCTTTTTGTGCGGTGATAAAAATATTCTTATTATGTTTTAATGCATATTCTACGGCATTAATAGAGCGCTGACGTCCAACAATAATAGGGATAATGCTTTTAGGAAGGATAACAACGTTTTTTAATGGTAAAAGGGCTAAAAAGTCATGATCAAGAGTCGTAGCCGTCGCAGAGGTTATATCCAGCTCTTCAATAGTATCGGTCATTATCTTTTTAGTAGATTTTCTTATTTTTTTTGTTTCCATACATTCCACCACTTCTTTAATAGTCCTAAATATATGCTTACGAGTAAAAACCACCTAATTTCGCTATCGTGGTGGTCCTATAAAACCCTATTATAGCATTATTTCCCCGTTTCTCCAACCCCAGATCTGAGTCTATCGTATATAGGTTTGGTAGGCAGGCGAGGGTTTCTATCTGAATTGGATGGTGTGTGGAAATATAGGGCAAGGGTTTCAAGCTGTGTATGGGCAGGGATTATTCTGTATCGCTTTCCTCGTCGTTAGATTCATCTGCTTGATTATATCGGTTGTATAGCCACTTGCCGATTCCGCAGGCAACCAGCATGAATGCCATTCGCTTTGTCCATTTGTTAGTAATGACCGCTTTGGCATGCTGGGTAAAACGTGTGCTGAAAGATGGTTCGGTAATATTTGAGGTTGCTATGATGCTATCCATTTCTTTTGTTACCGTCGCAAGCAGGTTTTCGCCATAAGTAAGGTCTTTTTCTAATTTTTCTAAGCTTTTGATGTCGTTATCTGTTTCACGCGCGTGAGAGGCGATATTTGCCGATATTGTTGTGATGCCTTGTTCTATAGGTTTAATAAGGTCAGTTTTTAGCTCTGTCAGAAGTTTAAGCGCCGATGTTTTGCCCGCTAAGTTTTGTTTTGGGTCATTGGTTTGCTTTGCCGCTGCTGCTTGATTGCCAAACTCAATTAAAGCTTCTACAGCCTCTTTTGCACGTTGTTTTGTTTTGTTGACAAATTCTCCCTGTGCGACCCAATTTCCTGCATCGGCTTGTTGTTGGTCGTGAAGGGCGTATAATATGGCATAAACAGCGTTCTTGGTAAGGTGTTGAGCAGTGCTTTCAGATAGGTCTTTAAACTCTGTTGCGATCATATCCACTGATATGCAAGAGCTTAGAATGGTAGTTGTAAGTAATAAAATTCGTTTATTCATTATCGCTTCTTTCTTCGTTAGATTCATGTGCTTGATTATATCTGTTGTACACAAACGTACAGATTCCGCAGGCAACGAGAGTGCATGCAATTCTTTTGACCCAGCTGTTAGTTACGATTGCTTTGGCATAAGATATAGCATCATCGGTAGTTGTGGATTTGGAAGATGGTTCTTCTATTTTGAAGTATTGCTCCAAAGAAGAGGGGAGATTATTGCGGATCTCCCTATCTGCTTTTAGAGCAGATAGCCATTTTGCGTGGGCGTCTTCAATTTTTTTGTGTAGGGCTTCAATTTCAGATTTTTTTATGTTGGCAGACTTTGCTGCTTCGTTTTGTGCAGCTTCTAATTCTGAATATGCTTGGTTTTCAGCTTCGTCTGCTGCTCGAAACAGTTCTTTTTCTTTTTTAAATTGATCATGAGGGGATTGTGTAATGATTCTTTTGCATGTGTCTTGAGCGGCTTCCACTTTTGCATCGACGGTTACAAGCTTTTCGAGTAGGGCGGCTGTTTCAGGCAGATTCTTAGCCATTGCCGAAGATAGTGCTGTCTGCAATGCGCTTGCTTCTGCAGTAGCTTCTTTCAAAGTTTTGTGTGCTGCTTGAAGTTGTTGCCTTTCGTTTTCAAGAAGACGTTTTTCACAGTCTGGGTTTATTGGAGTCAGATTATTTGATACTGTAATAGCGATGATTGCGAATGTAGCTAATAAAAATCGTTTATTCATGGAAAAACCTTGTATTGGCAATGGGTTATGTAAAGTGGAAAATTATTCTGTATCGTTTTCTTCATCATCAGATGTATTCGAGCGATTATGTCCGCTGAACAAAACTGTGCAGATTGTGCAGGCAACCAAAACACATGCAGTTCTTTTGACCCATTTGTTAGTAAAAAATGCTTTTGCAGAATCAGTGATTGTAGATGTGGAAGGTGAATTTTCATCAGGGTTGCCTGTTGAAGTAGTCGAGTTTGCATCTAAAGTCTGCTTTTTCGATTTGGTTTTTTCTACGGGAGTCAGAATGGCAAAGTCAGCAGGGGCTTTGAGAATGAGTTTTTGATGGTTCTTTCGACAAGTTTCTACTTTTGATTGGGCGACTTTAACTAAGGCGTTGTGTTCAGATATGCTTTGATCAGGAGAGAAGCTTTCTATTGCAGCCATCACTTGCTCCTCTGCTTGGTCGAGAACAATTTGTGATGCGGCCACAGCTTTATTCTTGCGCGCCACAGCGTCATTGTAATCGTATTCACCTGGCATCAGATTATTTTTGCGTGGTGGTATGCTGGTGGTGGTGTTCGATGCTGTAACGCTGATTATGGCGAAAGCAGTTAGTAAAAATCGTTTATTCATGGAAAAACCTTGTATTTGCGATGGTTTATGTAAAGTGAGGGATTATTTTTTATCATTTTCTTTATTGTCAGATTCATCCGAATCATTGGATTTATCTGAGCTATTATATCTGTTGTACACAAACTGGCAGATTCCGCAGGCAACCAGAACGCATGCAACTCTTTTTGTCCATTTGTTGGTAGCAAATGTTTTGGCGTATAACTGGAAGGCACTTGCGAAAGAAGAAGGTTCAGGGGTTTGTAGGGCAGTTATTGTATCATCAATTTCTTTTTCTATTGTTTTTATTATGTTTTCGAAGCAAGCAAATTCATCTGCTGTTCCAAGATGCTCGTTATTTATGCCGGTATTGATTTTATTAGCGTAATTTTCTTTTATAGCTGCGAGCGCTGCTTTGGTACCAGCATCATGCATTTTGATTTGAGAATCATGAGTAGTGGTGGGCAGTTTTGTATACGGATCTTTAAGGTGAAAATCTTCATCCCTTGCTGCGATATATAACTGGTTGCGGCGTTTAAGATTTGCGTCTGTATCTGTGATGGTGTCATATGCTTCTTTGATTAATTTCCTTTTTAGTTGTGCAAGAAGTTCTATTGCAGATGGTCGACCTGCATTGCCAAATTTAATTAGATCTTTTTCTGCCTTGTCTGCCATACGATTTACTAAATCCATTCTTATTTTGAGAAGCTCGGCATAGTTTCCAAAGGAATATCCAGTTTTTTGCTTCTCTGCTTGATATGCTTCTATATCTTGCTTTGCTCGATACGCTTCTATTTTGAGATGAAGGGCGCTGCTTAAAAAACACTCAGCGGCTTTTTCTGGGTCAATGTGGGTTTCTGCGATCGCATTGTTTAATGTCGCAAGAGCAACAATGGTGAATGAAGTTAATAAAAATCGTTTATTCATCGTCATTTTCTTCGTCGCTAGATTCATTTGGTTGATTATATCTGTTGTACACAAACTTACAGACTGCGCAGGCAATCAGAATCCCAGCAGCTAGCTTTGTCCACTTGTTGGTAATGAATGATTTAATATGTTGTGTAAAGCTTGTGCCCAAAGAAGTTTTTGAATTACTGGTGTCTTTTATTTTGTCTTTAAAGTCGTTTTCTATTGTCTCGAGCTGGGCTTCATAGAAAGCTAAGTCTTTAGATATTGCCGTGATGTTAAGGTTTGCTTCTTGCATCGCTTTAATATTCTTCTTTGTTGTTTCGATCAGTTCTTGCCTGCTTTCAAGGAGCGTAGTTTTCAATTCTGTAAGAAGTTGCTTCGCGGATGTTCGGCCGGCAAGGTTATGTTGTGGGTCATTGGTTTGTTTTGCCGCTTCTGCTTGATTACCAAATTCAATTAAAGTCTGTACTGCTTGAGCGGCTCTTTGTTGGGCTTTATCTGCATCTGCTTGATTATAGCGTCCAGTATCCATCTTGCGTTGTGCTCGATAAGCCCCTACTTTGGCACGAGCAGCGTTATCGATAAGATATTCGGCAGCGTCTTCAGATAAAAATTTGAAGTCTGTTGCTACAGTGTTATTTGTTATGCCAGAGCAGAGGATAGCAAATACAGTTAATAGTGTTTGTTTATTCATCATCGTTTTCTTCGTCGTTAGATTTGTTTGATTGATTATATCTGTTGTACACAAACATACAGATTCCGCAGGTAACAAGAATCCCAGCAACTCGTTTAGCCCATTTGTTAGTGATAAGCACTTTGGCGTACTGGGTAAAGGTTGCTCCAAAAGCAGGCTTTGTATTTAAGGCTGCTATTTTATCGTCGAAATTTTGATATATTGTTTTCAGTATGTTTTCGTAGAAATCTACATGTTCTTGCATTAGATTTACATCATTATTTTTTTGAGTTGCTATTAGGCATGCTAGGCTTGCCTTTCTTTGTGCATCGGTGACAACATCGGCGGGGCTATTGTTTTGTGTCGCTTGATCAGCTTCCGTAGAGCGCTCAATGGCCTCTTGGCTTATTTTAATGACCCATTCTCTAAGATTGTTGAGAGTTTCATTTGTATCATTGATGTTTTTTTGTATTTCTTCAACGATCCTTGTTTGTAAGTCTGCAAAAAGTGCGGATGCAGATGTTTTGCCAGCGAGGCAATTCGAGTCACCTATGTTTTCTTTAGCAATTTGTGCGGCATTACCAAATTTGATGAGATTTTGTTCCGCTCTGTTGGCTATATGTTTTGCTTCATTAGCCATCTCTTTGTAAATTTTGGCAGAACTCTCGTGTTGTTCAGCATCTGCTTCTTGTTGCGTTTGATAGCTGTTCATTGTGAGATGAAGAGCTCTGTCTATGAGATATTTAGCTGTTTCTTCTGATAAATCTAATTCAAAATATGTTTTTGCGACTACATTATGCGATGCTGCAGAGCAGAGGATGACAAATATGGGTAATAACAATCGTTTATTCATGGAAAACCTTATAGTGGTTATGGTTTATGTAAAGTGAGGGATTATTTTTTATCATTTTCTTCATTGTCAGATTCATCAGAATTGTTAGATTTTTTTGCTCGACTATATCTGTCGTACGCAAGCTTACAGATTCCGCAGGTAACAAGAATGCCAGCAACTCGTTTAGTCCATTTGTTGCTAATAAATGATTTAATATGTTGTGTAAAGCTTGATGTAAGAGGGGGTGTGGCGTTTTGTAGGGTCATTATTGTGCGTTCTAAATCTTGTTCTACTGTTGTTAGAACGTCTTCCAGCACAATAAGCTTATTTTCTAACTTGTGTGTCTCGTTATTATGGTAATTTGCGGATCTCTTACTCTCACCTAAATCTGCCACTGCATTAAGATCAAGTGCAGTCTCCCATTTAGCCTCACTATTGATAGCGAGTTCGCTGTATCTAATGGCTTCCTTTCTATTGTATTCTATAGATTTGCGTGTTTGTATAATCGATTCTTCTACTTTTTGAAGTGATTCCTTTTTTAACTGGGCGAGCAGTTCTGTGGCAGATGTTTTACCAGTGAGGCTAGTTTCTGCATTTGTTCTGGTTGCTGTTTGTGCCTGACGCCCAAATTCGATTAAATCCTGTTTGGCCTCGTCAGCGTCGCGTTGAACTTGTAGAAATTTTTGTTGATCAGATTCACTGATTTGTTCTGCTGGATTATTTTTAACATAACCCTGCGCGGCATGATATGTAAGTAGGAGCTCTTTGGCGCGAAATAGTAGGTGGTCGGCCGTTCTTTTTGATAGATCAAAGTGCCTCTCGGCTTTTACGTTATTTGATAATGAGATGCATAAAATGGCCAATATGGGTAATAACAATCGTTTATTCATGAAAAACCTCGCATTGTATTTAGTTCACAAAATCAAAATAACCCTTTTAAGTAGGCAACTATTGCCCATTTTAGGTGCTATAAAAATAACAAAAATAAGAATGTTTGTAAAAAGCCTATTAGTATGCATGGTATAGATGGGCAGATTGATCAGCGATTCTATTTGAATGACGTGTGCGTTGTAGGGGGAGTAGGGGATGTATCAAAAAATATAATGAGATTAAATCGGTATTTTTTTACAAATCGCTGGTTTATAGGTATAATTCTTGCTCAGAACTCTTAAATACCATTGGTGTGATTCTTTGCATTAAAGAATAAGGATGTTTGGATGTTGGGACGTATTGCGACTGGGTTATGGGGAACATTTGATACCCTGGACGAGTTTAAGAAGTTTATTAAGCTTGCCGTTATTTTTTTCTTTATTATTGGAGTCTATTGGACGCTCCGTCCAATTAAAGATAGTGTTTTTGGCTCAATCGTAGGCGGGCAGTTCCTGCCATGGGCGAAGATGTTATCCATTGTCTTAATAGCTCCGTTGGTTGTTTTCTATAGTAAGTTGATAGAAATATACGCACGAGAAAAGCTTTTTTATGGCATTTTGATATTTTACGCGGCTATAACCGCGTTGTTTGCGTTTTTATTTACGCACCCAGTCATTGAACATGCCTTTATGCATAAAGAGTTTGTAGTTGCTGGTCCATTGTGCCTGGTAGGATGGTTGTGGTATGTTTTTGTGGAGAGTTTTGGATCCTTTGTCATTGCCATTTTTTGGGTAATTGTTACCGATATTACGATGCCCGAATCGGCTAAGCGAGGATTCCCGATTATTGCATTATTTGGCCAGATGGGTAACATTGTCGGGCCATTTTTTTTAAATACCAGAATGCTGGGATTGGCGACCAGCGCGCCAATTGTTGGGTTTTGCTCCCTTTTAATGCTTTGCACTTTGCTCCTCCTTAAATATTTTATGAGTAGCACTCCCAAGAGCTTATTGCGGGGGTATCATGAAAATAGGGCGGATGTGGCACAGAATAAAGACGCAGGGTTTTTTGAGGGACTTCGGCTATTGTGTACCAAGCAGTATCTTTTAGGCATATTTTTTATTGTTGGTTTTTATGAATTGATTATTACGGTTATTGATAATCATTTTAAGCAGACGGTATGTGAAACATTTGCATCAGAGGGTATGCGGTCTGCCTATTTATCGAGTTATGCATATTCTGTTGGCATTGTGGCAACGATATGTATTCTTTTTGGTATTAATAATATTCAGCGTAAATTAGGTATGCAGATATCGCTTGTTTTGTTACCCGTGTTATTGGGAGCGGCGATCTTATGCACTGCATTATATCCGTCATCGTTAACTGTGGCATTTTATGTTATGGTATTAACAAAAGCGATAAATTATGCATTGAATCAACCGGCGTTAAAGCAGTTGTATATTCCCACTACTAAGGATGTGCGGTATCAGGCGCAAGGGTGGATTGATATGTTTGGTTCACGATGCGCTAAGGGTATAGCATCTATTTTTAATATTTTACGTGGCGGTAGATTATTAGGTGTGGAAAGTTTTTTGATGGGGGTTTGTGTGGCGTCATTTGGGTGCATAGTGCTCTGGTTGAGAGTAGCGGTGTTTGTATCTGAAAAATATGATGTCGCAATCAGTAAAGATGAGGTGGTTTGTTAGCGTTACATGGGCGCAGTCCTGCTTATAATATGCAGTGTTTATAAAAGAGAGTAAGTGGTTGCGAAAATATGTGTATTATAGTCAGTGGTATTGGTTACTATGAGGAAGTTTTATGGATTTAAGGCTTAATTCGGGATCTCATGTTAATAATCAAGCTCATGAGGATGAGAAATATGAGCGATTGAAGATGGTGTTTCTAACGGCATCTTTTTTTTGTATTATCGGTTCTTATTCTGTTATCAAAGAGTTAAAAAGCTCTATTTTTGCATACATGGTAGGTGGAGACTATATTCCTTTTGCGAAACCATTTTCTATGTTTGCTCTTGTTCCAGCCATATTTATTTACTCTAAACTTGTTGACTCATTGCGCCGTTATTGGCTGCTTTGTTTATATAGTGGGTTCTTTGCCGTTATGGGACTTATATTTGCCTATTTGCTTGATCATCCGCAGATGGGTATTGTTAATACCGATTCAAGTCCATACCGCTTTTTTGCATGGATTTTATATTTCTGGGTCGAAGCGTATTCTCCGTTTGTAGTCAGTGTTTTTTGGTCATATGCCAATTCCGTGACGAGTCCAGAGGGTGCCAAGAAAAATTATGCCTGGATGGTGGCAGGTTCAAAATTGGGTGGTGTTGTGATGGCTGGGTTATCAATGTTGTTGCTTAATTTGCGCAATGACGCGGGTAAGCAGTTCTATTCTGATGTTGCCAATCACCAGCTATTGTTGGTGGCATCTTCTGTCTTGCTCATGATGGTACCGATTTTAATTACGATTATGATGAGAAGGGTACCGAGTCGGTATTTGCATGGGTACGAAGCAGCGTATAAAGTTGAAACGAAAAGTAGTAATCAGAAAAAAGATCATACTGGAGTATTGGTAGGTATAAAAATGTTATTGCGATATCCCTATGTGATGGGTATTTTTGCAATGGCATTTTTTTATGATGTGTGTGCGACAGTGTTGAGTTGGTTATCGGTTGCAGTAGCGCAAAGAAACTCTGATACTATGTCGGCAACATTATCGAAGCTCTTATGGATTGTGTTTTGTACACAACTTATTGGATTTTTGATAGCGATGATTGGAACAAGCGCATTATTTAGAATTTTGGGAACACGTCGTTGTTTATTGTTGATACCAATATCTGCCGGTATAGCGTTCCTTTATTTCATATTTAACTTTGATTCTCCTCAGGCGCTGACGATTACTTTTGTAGCGTTGCGATCTATTAACTATGCATTTAGCTGGCCATTGAGAGAAAGTTTGTATATCCCCACGGTTAAGGATATTAAATTCAAATCAAAATCGTGGATTGATGCTTTTGGTGCTAAAGCTGCTAAAACGAGCGGATCCATGTTTAACATATTGTCAGCGTGGTTTGGGTCAGGCGTGCTGGTCTTTTCTTCCTTCTTCTCTGTAATTATTGGACTTTGGTTTGTGGCGGCGTGGCTGCTTGGCCGTAAGTTTGATAAGGCAATAAAGAATAATGAAGTTATTGGATCTGATTACGAACAGTAGTAATCAGTTTAAAGATTGCCATTTTGTGGATATTTGTTACAATTTTTATCGATATTATATGAGATCTTGCCTTTTCAGTCGGGGTGTGTGCTGGTCTTTGATCAGACGTGAAGAGGCGATTGGGATAACCCCGTAAAGGAAAACGATGATAGATTTTAAGAAATTGGTTCAAGAAGGTGTTCATTTTGGACATCAAAAAAATCGTTGGTGCCCGAAAATGGCTCCATACATCTGGGGAACCAAAAATAATATTCATTTGATCGATGTGTCAAAAACAGCGGTGCAATTAGAAAAAGCGGCAAACTTTTTACAAGGTCTTGCAGCAGAAGGAAAATCGATCCTTTGGGTTGGTACTAAAAAATCTGCTCGTGACATCGTGACTACAGCTGGTAATGGTTTGAATATGCCTTTTGTATATCACCGATGGATTGGTGGTACATTAAGTAACAATTCACAGGTAAAAAAATCAGTAACAAAATTACTTCATTTCGAAGATATCGTTTCTAAAACAGAACGCGCACAGCATTATACCAAAAAAGAGTACAACGTATTCCAAAAGATGGTTGAGCGTTTAGAAAAAAATGTTGGCGGTATCAAAAATCTTTCTTGGCCGTTGGGCGCAGTTGTATTGGTTGACGTTCGTAAAGAGCGTGCAGCATTAAAAGAAGCGGCAACTATGGGGATACCAGTTGTTGCGCTTGTTGATACTAACAGTGATCCAAGTGGCGTTGATTTTGTTATCCCTGCAAATGATGATTCTCCACGATCAATCAATGTGATCATAGAGTATTTGTCAGCTGCAGTGAGCAAAGGAATTGAAGCTGGTAAAGAAAGAGTTGCGAAAGAGAAAGAAGAACGTTACGCTGCTAAAAAAGATGGTGAAGCGGTAAAAAAAGCGTCACCGGCAAAGGTTGAAGTGGCTAAGGACGTTAAGGCAGCGGATAAAGAGACGGCGGTTGTTGCAGATATGCCAGAGTAATTGTAGAGTATATGCACCGTGCCTTTTTTGACGAACATACAGGGAGAGATGTCTGAGTGGTCGAAAGAGCACGATTGGAAATCGTGTATGTTCTGAAAGGGGCATCGAGGGTTCGAATCCCTCTCTCTCCACCAGTCATTTGTAAAACAAATGCCTGGCAGGCCAGTCCCTTAAAGGACTTTAAAATTTGAAATAATCACGCTATCGTTGGTAACAGCGAATATTTAGCGGCACGCCCGCCGGAGCCTTACGAAGTTTTAACGGAGTAAGCGCGCAGGAGGGCAAAAAAGTTTGGGGAAGTAGATAAAGTATTGCTACTTAATTTGTCAGGTCTGAAAAGAAGCAGCAGGAGTAGTTAGTACTTGTATGTACTTCCCCTTTTTAATAGAGTGTCAGTTTCGCACCGTCGAAGGGTGTATGCCGGTCGTCGTTTTGATTAAAAAGCTGGCTTACCAGTCATTTCAGCAAGAAATGCCTGATGATAAAAATATTCTTTATAATTGGTGAAATATCGTATGACTACAGCACATCTTAATCTTGCACGTAAATGGCGGTCAAAAAATTTTGATCAGATCGTTGGGCAAGATCTATCGGTTAAAATGCTTAAAAACAGTTTATATTTAGGAAGTTATTTCCCGGTATATCTGTTTTCTGGTCAGCGAGGATGTGGTAAAACGAGTTTAGCACGAATTTTTGCTTGCGCGCTCAATTGTAGTCGGTTGTCAGATTTTCAAAAAGAGCCGACTAAACGAGCGATTCCTTGTTTGTCATGTGATTCTTGTATGGCGATGATGGCGAGCTCCCATCCAGATTTTTTTGAGATTGATGCTGCGTCTCATACTGGCGTCGATACGATTCGTACAATAATTGATGCATCGAATTTGTTGCCATTACTGGGTACAAAGAAAATCTATTTGATTGATGAAGCTCATATGTTGAGTAAGGCATCATTTAATGCACTATTAAAAATTTTAGAAGAACCACCATGCGCGGTTCTATTTATTTTAGCAACGACTGATCCAGAAAAAATTATTGAAACGGTGCGGTCACGGTGCTTTCAGCTTTTTTTCAAGCCGATAGACGGGTTGTTATTGGTGAATCATTTGGCAGCAATTTGTGAGCAAGAGCGTATTGCATTTGATCATTCGGGATTGCAGTTGATTATAGATGAGACGGAAGGCTCGGCCCGCGATGCTATAAATTTGCTTGAGCAAGTGCGATTTGCAGCAGGAGTAGTGAATAAGAGTGCTGTTTTGATGGTATTGGGTCATGTCGGTGATGAACAAATGGTTGCATTGCTTGATATTGTGCTCCATAAATCCCCTAAAGAATTACTTTCGTTTTTAAAAGAGGTCAATATGGCCTCTTATTCTATTGAGTTTGTGTGGAAAAAGTTTTTTGCATTAATTCGAGCGGCGCTATGGCTTAAGCATGGGGTTGCTCCAGATGAATATAAAAATCAATTTTCAGCGATTCAGCAGATTATAGGGCGTTGTTCTTTGCAGCGCTTGCATCAGGTTCTTGAGCTGTTGTGTGCGAACGAATTAGTATTTGGTAAAACAACGGCAAAGTATGCTTTATTTGAGATTATTTTATTGCAGTTGTGTCAAAAGAATAGTCTGGTAGATGATACAAGTGGTTCATTATCAGGTACACCTACGGTTGCTTTGCAGACGGTGCATGAGCCAGTCTCTGATATCGCTCAAGATGAGCATGCGCCTGATGAAGATGATAGTCAGCGAGAAGAGGATTATGCATCAAAGTGGGATGAGTGTATTGTGCGTATGCAGACGCTTTCTGATCCGTTATTGCTTTCTATCTTTCAGCAAGGGGTTTGTATTGCGTTTGATTATCAAACGTCACAACTTACTGTTGCGTTTCCTAAAGATTTTGTTTTTTTTAAAGATAAATTGGATGAAGGGGCTCACTTGTGGCAACCGCTTGTGGCGGCAGCGTTTAATGGTGCAGTAACGATTCAGACATTATTTATCCTTGAAGGAAAATCTGGAGGTACTCGTCAGATTAATCAAGGGGCGGCTCTGGCAACTGATACAAATGTAAACAAAACACCATCAATAGGTGCACGAGTAAATAATTTCGTAAATAATAAGTCTCCAGTAAGTAATGTAAAACATGGTCAAGCTTCTTTTGATATATCGGATGCAGCTGTGTGGAAAAAAACTACTATGCTTTTGAATCATTTTCCAGGCATGGTAACAGAAATAAGAGGTTAAAAGTAAAATTATGAAGAAGAATCCTGTTGTTGTTATTGTTGGGCGTACTAATGTTGGAAAATCGACATTATTCAATCGTTTATCGTCTCGCGTAAAAGCGATTGCGTTTGATCAGCCTGGGGTAACGCGAGATTTTATAAAAGATGAAGTTTCTTGGCAAGGTGCAGTTTTTACGTTGATAGATACTGCAGGATTGACATTAAGAAAAACGGATGATCAATTCGCAAAAGAGTTGCAAAAGCGAGGCGTTGCGTTAATTGCAGATGCGGATCTGGTATTGTTTGTATGCGATGGTGTTATTGGATTATTGCCCGAAGATCGAGAAATTGCACGGCATCTTCATAAGGCTGGCAAACGAGTGGTCGTTGTAATTAATAAAATGGACACTAAAGAAGCGGCTCAGCATACGCATGAATTTGAACGATTAGGATTTGAAAAAACAGTCTCAGTTTCAGCACAGCATAGTACAGGCCTTGCAGATATCTTGGAAATTATTGTTTCTATGTTGCCAAAAGGTACTGTTGAACACAATGATATACGCATTCCAAAAGTTGCGATTATTGGTAAGCCGAACGTGGGAAAATCATCGTTGCTTAATCTTATATTGCAAACCGATCGGGCGCTTGTTGCGGATTATCCAGGAACTACGCGCGAACCAATCAGCGAGCGGATTTCGTTTTATAAAGAAGATATGCAGATTACTGATACACCAGGTATTCGTAGAAAACGTATGGTTGATGAACCACTCGAGACTATGATGGTTAAGCGTGCGTTTGGTGCAATTGACGACGCGGATATTATTTTATTGATGTTAGATGCATCAGAAAATCGTATTTCAGATCAAGAGTTGAAACTTGCCTTTTATGCATTTGAAAATGATAAAGCATTGATTGTTTTATTTAATAAAAATGATTTAGTGGATGAGCTGGGCCAGCAGGATATGGACTTTAGTTTAAGTGAGTATAAATTCTTTTTCAAAAATATTCCTTCATTGGCCATTTCATGCAAAGAAGGGAAAAACATTGGAAAGATTGTTCCTCTCGTTAACAAAGTATGGGAACGATATAATCAACAATTTTCTAATGAAGATCTTACTGTGTTATGTAAAGAAGCGCTGGTAAGAAAGCCATTGTATTGTAATTCTAATATGTTATTAGTGCGTGCAGTAAAACAGGTTAAGACAGCTCCACTTACTTTCCTATTAATTGTTAATAATCCGATTTGGTTTGGGCCGAGTCAATTAGCATTTTTTTCTAACATTTTACGTCGTGAATATGATTTAAACGGTGTTCCTATTCGCTTTTTAGTGCGTCAACGTGGTTAAGTTGTGTAGTGATTGATTTTTTTGTACGCTTATTTGTAACAAGTTATAAAAAAACTGTCTACAAGAGGAGTTTATCATGAATAAACGCTTTGTGTTTAGGAATATGACTAAATCTGACGTGATGGAAGAGTATGCCAACGAGCAACTGAAAAAAATAGAGGATTTTTTAAAAGATGAGCCAACCCCAGTCACGATAGATCTTTTTTTGGAGCCATCAAAAGTTCATGAGCACCATCGTGTTGAGCTATGTGTAAAGACCCCTAATTATAACAAATCGATTGATTATGAATATGAAGGTGAAGGATTTTACGATGTGCTTGATCGCGTGATTGATACCATGTATAAAGAGCTGCATGAAGAAAAACGTAAGAATCATGACAAGTTAAAAACGACTGGCCGTCACGAAGAGTTTAAAAAGCAGCGATAGAGTTTTTGTATATAATTAATAGAGCGCATTGGCTTTTTGCTGATGCGCTTTTTTTATATCTTTTAAACTCTCTTTAAAGCCATGTCTTTTTCTTACAAGGAGGCCCGTTATACTTAAGGACAATTTTTATTTACAGATGTTTTATACTGAAAGGGATTTTATGAAAATTAAACAGATTATGTTGTGCGTGGTTCTATCCTGCGTTGCTCAAGTGCATACGGGGTTTGCGGCTGATGCAGAAAAAAAAGAAGAATCTATTGAAGATTCTTGGGTCGCTCTTTCTCATTCTTCTCCTGGACGTCTTCTGCCAAATATAAAGGGGTTTAACGATTTTATAAAGAGCCAATTAGAGGGCAGAGAACAGGTGTCATCGGAGGAATGGAATGCCATGCTTACTATATTTGAAAGCAGCGAACTAATGCACAGAAGATTAATGCTGGAAGAAGAATGCCCAATTCGGTTCGGAGAAAGCTATCTGGTTTCTACGGCGTTAGCTGGTGTAATTATCACTCAGCAAGATCCATCAATAGTAGAGCGTCTCATTAAAGGTGGTGCTGATGGGAAAGGTCTTGGGCAGAGAATGACTAACTTTCTTGATCGTTCTATAGGTCTAAACATTAAAGATATTCCCGACATGATGACGTATATCGACGGACAAAAAATGAACATGTTAGAGTTGGCGCGCTACGCACACCAGACTTTGCAGGTACCTGGTCGCGAGCGAGTTATAGCATGTTTACAGCCTTTGTTCGAACCAAAACGTGAAGCTTCTAGGTCATCGCGTCTAAGTTCTTTATTCGTAAAGAATAATGCAAAAGGGCAAAAGCTCCTCAATTGAAAAGATGGTGGCGTTTAGATGCTTGCGACCTCGATGTGATTTTTTGTAATGGTTTGTATAGAATGTTTTGCTTTATATCCACAAAATAACAAAGGCAACACTGCGGCAAGAAGCAGTATTGCCACTATTGTTTTTACCTGCCGCCATGGGCGAGATGTTGTTTTTTATCGATACTATATAAAAGTTCTGTGATGGCGAAAAATAAAGCCATTTAGAAGCACACGGCCTAAAGGCCGTGTGGGCTTCACACTTGGCATAGTTGTTTTTACGGTGTCCAGTTCTGATTCAACGAGGCTGATTCCGTTTGTTATTTCTACAGATGGTCCATGTTTGGTAGCAGAAAGGGCGATCGTATTTTGTTACCACTCTGTTTTAATATAAATGTTGCCATGGGGATTTCCTATCGATACGGTTATTGAAGGGTTAATAGTAATCTCTTGTTGTATAGTCTCTTCATGACCGCGACTATTAAAGAGTGATATGATGTTTTTTAAAAAACCATTTGCGAAAATTGTAGCGAAGTTGCAGCAAGCTATAGATAATATGAACAGAATGAGAACATTATTTTTTATAGGTAAGCGCATTATTTTTTTTGTTCTGTTATCCCTACACATTTTCCCGTTATATTCTGATAATGGCAGCTCATCACTATTTCTTGTACGAGATTTCCTATTTATGGAGCGAATGGCTGCTGATTTACGTGAGGCTGAAAACTGGGCAAAACAGCATGAACTGTATCACACTCGGGACTATACAGATGCAGTATCACAATATTGCAATGATATGGCTCGTGAGTATACGTTTGATTTTGTTAAAGAGCGCATGCTTGTAGATTTAAGCAAGCAGTTGTATGTTCCTGATTCTAAACCTCCTCATCCTTCTTCGCAAGATTCATTGTCGAATGCACGTACGTGCGCACCCATTACTCCACCAGCTGTATTTCAGTATGCAGACCAACAATATTTTTTTAGCGGTGATCATGTTAAAACCTGTTCGACGTGTCCAAAAAACGTTTATACGTGTGAAAAGAAAGCGTACTATTTTATTACTAATCAAGCAGCAGGATTGCATAAAAAGTATGAGAGTGCAAAAAAGAAGGCGCAGCAGTGGTATGCATATAATCAGCAACAGCGCAATGTGTGCATGCAAGAAATCTTCACTGGGCAAATGCCAAATCTCGATGCTGTAGCATTAGAATGGCAAGAAAATAACCCAGAACGTGCGCATGCGTATGAAGAAACAATTAAAAATCCTAAAAATATAGTGCGGAAGCAATATGCCGTTTCTCAGCAAGTATCGGATTGTTTAGCGCGTCATGGATTTGACGCGGCAGAATATCAGGGATTGTATGGTAATCCATTACAACAGGAGCTGTTTAGGGAAGTGCTTGATGGAATAGAACTGCTTGCACAATTGCCGCAAGTAAAAAATCCAAAGCCGTTTGATGATATGATCCGTACGGCAACAGTAGAAACGCTTGATGATGCGCGCAAAGTGAATGAGATGGGGGATTGTGTTGGTGCATCAAAACTGATTGATTTTGGTACATCTCTGGCAGGGTATTGCGCAGCAGCAGGAGGGTTTGTGAGTGGAGTTCGCAAAGGTATAACAGATGCGTGTACTAGTATTCAACATATAGCAAATCATCCAGATGCTTTGGTAACCGCAATGGGCCTTATTGTAGTACAATTTGGGGATTTGATATATCACTATGTGCCATTTGATGATTTATTGAGTGATACATTTGATGACCAAGATTTTGATCGAATTTCAAAAAATTGGGCAAAGGAACGAAGCAAGATCGTACATTGGTGGGAGAAAACACCCTCATATGATAAGATGCATCAAGTTGTTGAGGTTCCCGTTGGTTTTTTTACCAATGCGATTGTTTTTGGTTGTTGTGCATCATTCGCAGGTAAAATAGCAAAGGCTGCTGGCGCAGAGGCACTTGCGCTTCTGGGAAAGCCGAATCCGTCAATAGCTTCTGCTTGTGCTGCAACATCCGAATCAGCTGCTGCCACGGCAGTGCAAAGGGCAAAAGAGGAGGCTATAAAATTACTTGAGAAGTTGTCTGAAGTGGAGAAGGTTGCTCAAGCGCCGGCAAATACGTTGATGAACGAGGTTATACATACCCCTAACTGCTGGAGCATGCCAGAAAAGGGTTGTGTCATAAATAATCGTTATTATACTAAACATGCACTGGAAAGGATGGCGCCGCGAACGCAAGAAGTTATAAGAGAATTGGAACACAGAGCATTAGCAAAAGGATATCCTCGAGGAAGTGATGATTTTAAAAAATATGTAAATCCACGTAATATTCCTCCTATGGTTGTAGAACATATTATAGAAACAACTACCGCTGTACTTGGAAAAGTTTCTGGCACATTCGAACATATCACAAAAGAATTAAAAGTTATGGTCAATGCAAAAGGTGATGTAATAACAGTATTTAAATATTAGAGAGTGATTATGCAATTTTACGAGCGATATACATTTTTAGAATTTTTTGATCGAGAAGAAATAATTGATTTGGAAGTCAGTATTTCAAAATATATTATTTCTTTAGATGATAGATCGATATTTTCTTTATGTATTTCTCCTCATGAAGAATATGCCACAATGAAACTGATTATCGACAATGCAAGTAGTCCTATTTTTGAAATAAGTATAAGTAGCTTAGATAGGATATCATGTACAGATGACTCTCTATATTTTTTCAAACAAAGTAATGATATTCCTTTTCCATATCAAGATGCACATTTAAAAGAACCATTTTTGATTGTGCGGGTAAAACCAACAGTTTCTTTTCAATGTGATATATAGAAACATTAGGAGTGTGGAATGACTTGGCAGGAAAATTTATTATCTCTTGAACGTAATGAAGAATGGGGTGCGGCAATCGCTTATACGCAAAATGCTATTGCTGAAAATTTAGACGATGTTGATGCTACGATTTGTATGAATTATTTACTTATAAAGCGAATTTTTATATCCCTCAAATAATAACGGAAATGTAGAGACGAGCAGTAGTATTCCGATTATTGTTTTTACATGCCGCCATGGACGTGATGTTGTTTTTTCACTATCGATACTATATAAAAGTCCTGTGATGGCGCAAAATACAGCCGCAATATATATAGTATAGTGTGATGCACTAATAAAATGAGAAAAATAAATCAGTATCGCAAGTGCACACCATAACGCGATTTTTTTTATTTCTATCAAAAAGAGCATTCGGTTGTGAAAATATAAAAAAAGTCCGAGTATGCATATGAGCAGAAATAATGTGATTGCCTGTACAAATCTCGAGTGTATATACAGCTCTATGTGTGTTGCATACCAATTTTTTAAATGATCTATTTTCTTGCGTGATGGAGTAGTGGGGTGAAGTTCTGTTAGGTTGCTTTGTTTTATGGCAATTGTATGTTCTTGAGTATTAACAGAATGCTCATTTTTTTTTGTTATTAAGGGGAAAATTATTTCTGAAATATGATTTTTAGAATGTAAGTAATAATTAAAATAAAGACGTGCTTGTTTAATAGTGTCGGTTTTTTTTTGCGCAGTCAGAGTTATAGTGACATCTTTATTGAAAATCTTTTTGCTATCTTTAAACCGAGTGTTGTAATGGGTTGTTGATTCTATATTACTTTTCCATGAGCTTAACTGTATATCGGGATGATCTACAGAAAAAGAGATATAATCTTTGTATAAAAAATCATTGCCTTGAATCGGGACGGTGATGGTAATTCCTATGGTGTGTGTATCAATGTCGTGGAGCGCATAGTGTATTGTAGCGGTTGTAAGCTGCGTGAAAAACAAAAAGATGGTGATGAGGTAGTGGATATTCATAGGGTCCTATTATAATATGGCGAGTCAATGTATGGACTATTTTTTTGAGTATATCATATTTTGATCGGTAGTTTCGTACGTCACGTACATGTTCTAGAAACTGTGCTGGATTAAGGGGTTTGCCTTAAAAACGGCCAGCCCTTGATTTTCGGAATGGAAAATCTGTATATTAATTATTAATTTGATGCGATTCTGTTTGGAAATTTGCCATCATGAGAATAAATAAAAAAGGGTAAGAAATGAAGAACTGTTCATTTAAAATCATATTTGGTATCGGGATATTAATGGTAGTATCGCCATTTGCAATACAATCGGCGGCATCTTTGCACGACTCTCCAGAAGATCTTGCTCGACAGGAGAGGGCTGCTCGGCAAGCAAAAGAAGATGCAAAGAGAGTAGAAGAGGCACGAACGCTACGCATGTTGGAAGGGCAGCCTGAAGATCTACAAGCGGTTAGGGAAAAAAGAAGACAGCGTATGGGACCAGCCATGGAAGCACAAAGCAGAAGATTGGCAGAGGCTGCTCAAAGACAGCGCGAATCGGCCCTTGCACAAAATAGCAGTGAGCAATTGCAAGCGGCATCTGCCACCCCAGAGGAAGCGTTTTTTTATGATGAAAAAACACCGCAAGAAACGGAAGGTGCGATAGCTGAAGAAGGCACTGCACGCGCAATCGAGGCATCATTGCAATCATCCCAATCCCGAACAATGAGCACGAGCGAAGAAGATGAAAAAGAACGAGAAGAAACAACTGTGGCTGATAGGCCAGCTCGACGTCTTGTGATCCCAACAGATGTATCTCCTGCGCAAGGGATTGAGTTCCTGGCTATGCCTGGCGTAGGGGAAATTATGGGCGAATATCTTGAAGCCAAGCCCAAAATCACTGATTCTACCGCAGTAATAGATTCAACAGTGTTTGCAGATCAGTTGGGGTATCTCCAAGCTGTAGCACTTAGTCCAGATAACCAGTCTATTGTTACCGTATCAGGTGGTCGTGCGCGCATGTGGGATGTAAAAAATCGCACAGAAATAAGGGAGTTTACAGGGTTTAAGCCTTATTATGGACCGCGTTCGGTGGCAATTAGTCCAGATGGCCAATACGTTGTTATGGGATCAGCGGGGGGAGAAATAGGTATATGGGATATGAGCAGCGGTGAAGCAATTCGGGTATTTGAAGCCCAGACAGATGAGATTGATTCCATAGCTATTAGTTCGGATAATCGGTTTATTGTTACTGCATCTAGCAATGTTACTGGATGTAGGGACAAGACTATATCTGTATGGGATTTGCAAGGTGCATTGATACGTACCATTCCCGTTTCACATCAAGCGAATTCTGTAGCCATTAGTTCAGACAATCAGCTTATTATTACTGCATCTTCTGAGGGAACATATATATGGAACGCTAATAATGGGGAATTGATACGTAAAATTAATGGTGGTACAGGACATATAGCTCTCAGTTTAGATAATCAGTTTATTATTACTACAGTTGGCGAAAAAGCGCTTTTATGGAATATGCGTGATCTTACGCTATTACGTGAGATTGCAGGACATAATCATATGGATATGATATCTTCCGTCGCTATTAGCTCGGATAACCAATTGGTTGTTACTGGATCTTTCCATGGAGCCGTGCTTGTATGGAATCTAGAAAGTGGCGCATTAATTCATACACTTCAAGATATGGCATATACATCAATAAATTCCATACGTTCCATAGTAATTAGCTCAGATAATCAGTTTATTGTTGTTGGATATTTTGATGGTATTGTACGCATATTCAGATTAAGGGCTCCTGAGTCTCTAGCGACCCAAGCGCGGCTATATCCGCAGCATTTGCTTGAAACTTCTCTTGCTCGTGCTCAAAAACTATTATCTTCGGCTAAACAAAATGTATATTTTCCGGAAGCGTCAATACAGCGTATTGCTGAGTATGTGTATGAGCTACAAAACATTAATCCATCAGCCGGAGCTGTTGTAGTGAGGATTCAGGCAATAATTGACAAGATTAATGAAGAATTTAAGCGAGGAAAAGAAATGGCTGATGAAGAAGCAATGCATAGAGCGCACGGCATGGGGTCAATGTATTAACCGGTAGTTGTTCATGCGGTACGTTTACGGATTTTAATTGAACTTGATTGTGCAGCAACTTTGATTTCAGCATTGCCGTTACCAAAATTACCTTCTACTTCTTGTCTAAATTGCTTCCATACTTGTTTATTAAGTTGTGTTGTTTTTTCTTTGATGGTGATTGGTAAATCACAGGTCACCGTTCCTTTTTTTGTTTTTGCTTGCATGTTCGCATTGATTGATTGTGGTAGGTCTAACATCACAGCACCCGATGTTGTTTTTATCCACATTTTATCATGAGCGGCAAGTTCTTTGCAGGTAACGTTGACGGTTCCTCGATTAGTTTCAGCGACAACATTTTTTTTAGAATCAGTGATGGTGATATTTCCTTTGTCTGTTTTCGCACTGATGTCTCCTTCTGCTTGGCGCACATGAATTGATCCTGCTTTTTGTGCGGTTGCTTGCACGGTTGAGCGGGTATTATTGAGCGTAATGATACCGTCTTGTGTAGATGCTATAATATTGCCGCTAATACCATCTTCTACGGTAATGTTATTGCGGTTGGTGATCAGTTCAAGTGAAATATTAGTAGGGACAATGAGGGTAAGATCTATAGACCCTTTTGATTTATTTGGCATAGTTGTTTTTATTGTTTTTACGGTGTCCAGTTCTGATTCAACGAGGCTGATTCCGTTTGTTATTTCTACAGATGGTCCATGTTTGGTAGCAGAAAGGGCGATCGTATTTTGCTGCCACTCTGTTTTAACATAAATATTGCCATGGGGATTTTCTATCGATACGGTTGTTGAAGGGCTAATAGTAATCTCTTGTTGTATAGTTTCTTCATAACCGCGACTATTAAAAAGTGATGTGATATTTTTGAAAAAACCTTTTGCGGAAATTGTAGCGAAGTTGCAGCAGGCTATAGATAATATGAACACAATGAGAACATTATTTTTCATAGGTTATCCTTTATAATATTACCAAGATTAGGAGTACATCGTATGCAGTCTACAAAAATTATTCTGGCGATTCAAAAGAAATTACGTAATTTGCTGGAAACCTTTGTGTCAGTATCACATCTTGCCACGTTGATTCATCAAAATGGTGGACGTGCATTATTAGTAGGTGGTGCCGTTCGGGATCTTTTGTTGGATCGTGAGGTCAAGGATGTTGATATTGAATTACATGGGATTGCGGTCGATGCAGTTGAGCCATTATTACGGCAAATTGGTTTTGTTGATTATGTGGGAAAATCATTTGGTATTTTTAAAGTATCTCCTGCAGATGAACCATCGATTGATATTGCGTTACCGCGCAGCGACAGCGGGGGACGTAAGCCGCAGGTAGCAGTTGATCCCATGATGTCTTTGCATGATGCCTTTCGCCGCAGGGACCTTACCATTAATGCGATGGGTATGGATTTATATACAGGAGAATTGATCGATTTATTTGGTGGCTATCAAGATCTGCAGAATAAAGTATTACGAGCGGTTGATGCGGAATTTTTTGTGCAAGATCCATTGCGTTTTTATCGCGTGATGCAATTTGTCGGACGATTTGAGATGGAGCCAGATGAGCAGCTGAATGCACTATGTGCAACTATGGATGTGAGCACCGTTTCTATTGAGCGCATTGAAAAAGAATTTGAAAAATTGTTGTTACAATCAAGAGCCCCTTCGCGGGGCATCCGTTGGTTGCATCGTATCGGTCGATTGCACGAGTTATTTCCAGAGCTCGGTAATTTAATTGGGGTTGTGCAAAGTGCCCGCTGGCATCCAGAGGGAGATGTGTTTGAGCATTCTATGCAGGCGCTTGATGCAGCAGCGGCATTTACGTATTCAGATGCAGACCAGAAGCTGACGATTATGTATGCAGCGTTGTGTCATGATTTGGGAAAGGTAGAAACAACAGTGATTGATGGTGAATTTGTCACCAGTTATGGCCATGAATCAGTGGGTGCGGTACTCACCAAGCAGTTATTAAAACGCATTACCGGTAAAAAAAATCTTATTATAGTTGTCGTGAAGTTGGTCGCGTGTCACATGCAGCCGTTGCAATTTGTTGCGTTAAAATCAGGTCCTGCAGCGTATAAAAGATTAGCGCGTAAGCTTGCGCCACATGCAACGATTGCTATGCTTGCACAGGTTGCACGCGCAGATATTTTGGGGCGTAATCCACATAAAGGTACGCCACTTACTGGTCAGACACCAGAAGTGGATATGTTTATACAAAAGTCTGCTGAGTTGCAGATACTTGATAAAGTGGAACTGCCTGTTCTATTAGGAAGAGATTTGATGCCAGAAGTGGCACCAGGCCCTCGCTTAGGAGAGCTTGTAAAACAAGCGTATGAAATTCAATTGAATGAAGGGATTGTGGATAAGCAGGAGTTGAAGCGGAGAGTGCTTGGGAAAAAAGATGCAGAGAAAAAATAATATGAGTATTTACTACAGCTTTGATTGAAGAGTTTATTCTTTGAAATCGATGTCATACCGCGCGCTCAGTTTTTTAATGCTTGTTTCTGCGGGTTCACCTTTAAATTCGGTATCAATAATCACCGCATCACCATTCTGATCAGTGAAAATATTACCAGCACCAACATCAAATGGAGCTTCTGAGATGAGTTGCACAAGATCATCATATGCTTGTTTGCTGAGTGGGCGATTATAATGTTTTTCTTTGTGAGCAAAAATAATGAAATCATAACCATCAGTCTCTTGAATGATTATTCTGCCATCGCTAAATTCAGCATTGATTGCAATATCAATAATCTTTTGTGCGAGTTCAGCGGGTACATATTCTCCAGTTTCATTATCATGTATAACCGCTATTTTTCGTGGTAAACGAATGTGAGATAATTGTTTTTCTTCGATAACTTGTTGTAATGCAGCGTAAGTAAGCAGTCTGTTAATTCCTTTTTTTCGAATACTTAATTTTTCAATTAAAGGAAGTTCAGCATCATCGGTTAATAGAAAAGATTTGATAGTAGATCGTGCGGTTGCAAGTAATTGGGGTATGTCATTAATATTAATTTCGTATGTTTTTTTGAGGAGGTTTGATGCTATACGTTTTTTATACTTATCTGCCCAGTAAGGCCAATATGCTTGCTCATCGTCTGCTTGTATAATTTTTTCCGTAGAAGAGAGGTGGATATCATGAATTTTAAATAATTTTTCTATGTCGTAGCCAGCATCATCTAATTCTTTTTCAGAAATATAAAGGGGGATGCCACCACAACTCACTGAAGCTCTAGAGAGTTTAGTCGCTGAAAGTAATTTTGGGGCTTCTTCTGCCGCAGCCGTCTGTGTGGTATTGGGAATTGTTATTGCCAGTAGTGCAGTAGCTATGGATATTAATAAATTCTTTTTCATTTTTTTCTTCCTACAACTTTGATCGTGGTGCTTTTTCGCCGAAATCAATTTTATATCGTCCCAGTTTTTCAATACTTGTATCTGCCGGTTCACCTTTAAATTCGGTATCGATAATTACAGCGTCACCATTTTGGTCCGCGAAAATATTGTCATAACCAACATCAAATGGGGCCTCTGAAATTAATTGAACAAGATCATCATATGCTTGCTTACTGAGCGGACGATTATAACGTTTTTCTTTGTGAGCAAAGATAATGAGATCATAATCCCATGAAGTCTTTTGAATGCCTATATTATAACCAACCACAGAAACAGCGTTTATTGCGGTATCAATAATGCTTGGCGCAAGTTCTGCTGGTACATATTGTTTGGTTTTATTATCACGTATGACTACTACTTTTCGTGGTAATCGAATATGTGATAGTTTTTTTTCTTTAATAATCCGTTCGAGCTGTGCATAAGTAAACAGTCTTCTTATTCCTCCTTTTTTAATACTCGACTGTTCAATTGAGGGAAGCTCTTTATCATCAGTTAGCAAAAAAGATTTGATAGTAGACCGAGCGCCTGCAAGCAGTTGAGGTACATCGTTAATATTAATTTCATACTTTCGGTCTTGAGGAATCTTTGATGCCATGCGTTTTTTATATCTATCTGATTGTTTAGGCCAAAACCCTTGTTGACTTGCCAGAGTTTTTCCCGCGGAAGAGAGTGGGATATGATGAGTTTTAAGTAATTTTTCTATGTCGTAATGAGCGTTTTCTAATTCATCTTTAGGAATATAAAGGTCAAGTCCTCCAACTCCTGAGGTGAAAAAGAGCAGAAAGGTTGAGTCTAATTGTTGGAGTTTTTTTGCTTTTGGCGGGACAACAGTTTGTATGTTAGATGGAGTGGTTACTGTCAGTAGTGCAGCAATTATTGATATTAATAGATTCTTTTTCATATGACCTCCTATTTATGCTACTTACGTCTCTTTATAAAAAGTATATAGATTTGTTGGTAATAAAAGCAATAGTTTGCGATTCCTAGGGGGTTTTTGAAAGAAAGGGGGTATGTGGTTGCTTGTTGGTAGATAGTTTATAAATAGCAGATGAGACACGATTTTTACGCAATCGATTACAAAAACGCATCCATTTGTTACACTACCTTTCGTTGTACGGTAATAATCGCATAGTAATTGTATAAAAATAGGTAGTACTAAGATGATGGGAAATGCATTATGGCAATTGGTAAAGCAATCAGATGCCATTAGTATAGCGGTTTTGTTGATATTACTCGTGATGTCCATTGTTTGTTGGGCAGTATTTTTTTATAAATATATTTTGTTACGTACTAAAATGCGTGATATGCAAACAGCGCTTGCATCAGTGAAACAGGTTAAAAGTGTTGAGCAAATTATGCAGTTAGCATCTCTGTTATCGGGCACTATGCCTGGTTATTTTTTATCCAAAAATATTTCGTTTTTAAAAGAGTTATTACAAGAATCTGCTGAAGCTAATAAAAGCATAGCATTAACCAGCAATCAGTTGGAAATGGTGCAGCACACAATCTACCAAACTGCAGATGATATGATTCAGCATGAAGAATCATATTTAGCGGTACTGACCACCAGCGTGAGTCTTTCGCCACTGCTCGGTTTATTTGGAACTATTTGGGGATTAGTGCATGCGTTTATTCGTATCAGCGAGCAGCAAAGTGCGGATATTGCAACGGTTGCACCAGGTATAGCAGAAGCGCTTATTACGACGCTTGCTGGACTTATGGTTGCGATTCCTGCAGTAGCGATGTTCAATTATTTTATCGCAAAAATTAGAGTGTTAGATAAGCAACTTGGTGTTTTAGCAGATAAAGTACATACGGTTTTCTCTACATTATTTATTCGTTGATAAGGAGAGAGATCTATGCGACAAGTAAGACGTAAAAAACGTGCGCCGATGACTATGCAAGAGGTGGTGTTAACGCCATTGATTGATACAGCGTTAACGCTGTTAGTGATTTTTATGGTGACCGCGCCTATCATGCACAATGGAATAAAAGTAGAATTGCCTAAAGGACAAGCAAAAGATGATGGATTGACATCCCAAGAATTGATTGTGTATGTCGATAAAAAGGGGGCATTCTTTTTTAATGATACTGCGATAAAAGATCGTGCAGTATTGATCAAGCAACTTAAAGGAGCAGTAGGAGCTGATACAGAAAAAACAGTATTTATAAAAGCTGATAAATCGGTATCATACGGGGCAGTTATAGAGTTGGTAGATCATATTAAAGTGGTTGGGGGAATCAACTATGTGGCCTTGGCGACTACGCCGACGTAAACATGAACAGTTGTGGTGGCAATTAGTTTCTGTTTCTACATTCATTCATTGTGGCATGCTAGTGCTGTTGTTATTTGTCTATCGCGGACAGTTTTCTCGGTATGATATCACCGTAGGGCGTGTGCATGATCCTAAAACACCGGTTGTGTTGATGCCGTTGATGAAATCGATACCGCAGAAAAAAGGTAGTACCGGTGGCGTAAAAAGTGGGAAAAAAGGTAAAGCGGTTGCATCGGCCAATAAACAGAAAAAAACAGGTGCACCACAAAAACAAAAAAATGTAGCAGCTCAAAAAACTAAATCTGTGGTAAAGCCACCTCAGCAAATTAAGCCGGATCAAAAAAGTAAGGCAACGCTTGCACAACCAGAAAAACAGATGACTGTAAAAAAAGAATCGCCTAAAAAAGAATCTATAGATACAAAGAAAAAAATAGAAAAAAAAGAAATTGTAGAACAAGTGCCGCTTAAAAAAGAGGCATTGATTAAAAAAGAAGAAATTGTTCCTCCTGTGCAAGAGGTAAAAAAAGACGATGTTGTGCAGCAAGATCCAGTAGCAGCAGCTCCTCAGCAACAGGAACAAGTAATAAGTAACCAGATACCAGAGGATGGGTTAGATGTATCTTCTGAACAAGATGACGTTCAGTATATTGGGCAAGCAGAGCGCGATGCGGCGCAGATGCAACTATTGATTCAGCAGGAAGTTGAGAAGCATTGGCGACCTCCCGTTGGACTGTCGGCACATCTTGAATGTGATGTGCAGGTGAAAGTGGGATGGGACCGGAAAGCGGAATTAGTACTGATACAAAAACCATCAGGTGTGTTGGTCTATGATATCCATGCACGAACAGCAGTCGTTGCTATGCAGTTTCCGCACATGGCCTGTGGTAAAGAGTTGTGTATACATTTTAAACAGTGATGAGGAGGGTGCGCATCTATGCGAAGTATACTTTTTGTTATGGTTATTGGATTATTGTTTGAAACAACAATAATCCAAGGAGATGATGTGCATGTGCGTGCGAAAGGGCATGCAAAAGTGCAATTAGCTATTTGTCTAACTGCCCAAGCGTATAAAGATTTGGTTGCTGTTGCAGATATTATGAGTAATGATTTTTCCTTTAGCGGGCAGTTTGCCGTTACAGTTTTTCCGTTGGCAGATGTACGATCAAAAGCAGAAATACAAGAACTATTCAAGCAAGGGTATCCTCTTGCTGTTTGTTTGAGTGGGTTTAAGTTGGGAGAAATTGATTATGCTGTGTATGATACATACAGCGCGCAAGCGTTAGCAGAAAAAAAATACAGTAAGCAGGGAAGTAATGTTCGTGGATGGGGGCATACTATAGCGGACTGCGTATGGCCTATTTTGACCGGTGAAGATGGATCGTTTTCTTCCAAGATTGCCTTTTGCAAAGAGATGCAGTTGCGCGGTAAGAAAAAGGTGCAGCATGTGTACATTGCTGACTATGATGGGTCGAATATGCAACCTTTGGTAACAACGGGAACGATTAATGTTGCGCCGCGGTTTAACAGGGATAAAAATAATCCTATGTTGTTTTATTCAGAGTGTACCAATAAAAATATACGACTCATGTATGTTGATATGCATGGAAGGCGAAAAGTATCTGTTGATAAAATTGGCGTCAGCATGATCCCTGCGTTTTCAGGAGATGGATCTCAGGTAGTGTATTGTGCGTCACATGGTATGGGCAATTGTCAGTTACATCATTTTAAAAATGGCATATCAAAGCAACTAACGCACAATAAGGCGAATAATGTTTCCCCAGTGTTTAGTGATAGTGGTAACTGTGTATATTTTTGCTCAGATGTGAATTTAGGAATTCCACAAATATATTGTTATACGATGGCCGATGGAGTAAGTAGTGCGATTACCACAGGTTCTACTGCAGCATATTGTCCTGCATATTCTGAGAAAAAGCATTTAGTAGCATATTGTAAAAAAGTGAAAGAAATTATGCAGGTACATATATATGATGAAGTGACTAAAAAACATAAGCAGTTAACCGCTGATCCTGGACATAAGGATGAATGTGCATGGTCGCCGTGTGGTAATTATTTGATATATTGTAAGGAAAAGCATAATACGAGCGTGATAGTGTCTTTGAATGTGCGTACCGGTGTAGAGCGTGTTATTACCGCTCAAAATGAGGTATGTAAGTATCCAACATGGTCTGCTTTGTATGCACAATATCCAGAAGTTACATAAATTGTTTGGGTATCGACAGGCTTATGTGATTTTTATATGCTATAGTGTATTAATCTTGCACGAAAAAGGTAAAATGAAACGTGTTATAGCAAGTAGGGGTTATTTGGGATGTTTTTAATTATTTAATAATCAACATTAGGTATTAATAATATGAAGAAAAAAGGTTTCAAAAAATTTTTCGATGGTGGACCTAAGGGAGTATTAATTGGTGCAATTATTGTTTTTGGTTGCATGCTCACATTGCATCATTTAACAAGCATCAAACAAGGTATCAAGCTGATAAATTATTCAGCGTTTATGAAGCATGTTGAGGCTGGCAACGTAAAGAAGATGATCGTTTCTGGTAATGATGTTGCAGGTGAATTGCGAGATGGAACCACTTTTGAAACGGTGGTACCATCATATAATCCAGAAAATTGGTCTGTTTACACAAAAAACAATATAGAAGTAGAAATTGATAGCAGCGCTGGCCAAATGAATATTTGGTATCTATTGCCTGTTATTTCTTTGCTTTTTACCTTTTTATTTATTTGGTATTTTTTCCGTCAAGCGCGTAATTCTGGCGGTGGCGGCAGCGGCGGTAATATTTTTTCAATGGGTAAAAGCAAAGCTCGTATGTCATTGCCTTCTACTATTAAAGAGAATTTTGATTCTGTAGCAGGGGCGCATGCAGCTAAAGAAGAGCTGAGGGATTTAGTTAATTTCTTAAAAGATCCAGAAAAATTTCAAAAGATAGGTGCTAAGATTACCCGCGGGGTATTGTTGATTGGTGAGCCGGGTAATGGTAAAACGTTACTTGCGCGTGCAGTAGCGGGAGAAGCAAACTGCCCATTCTTTAGTATTAGTGGTTCAGATTTTATAGAAGTGTTTGTAGGTGTGGGTGCATCTCGAGTGAGAGATCTGTTTGCACAGGCAAAAGCACATTCTCCTTCGATTATATTTATTGATGAAATTGATGCGATCGGACGCCATCGTGGCAGTGGTCTTGGTGGTGGTCATGATGAGCGCGAGCAAACGCTTAACCAGCTGCTTACTGAAATGGATGGTTTCCAGACAACACCAGGTGCCGTTATCGTATTAGCTGCAACAAACCGTCCAGATGTTCTCGATAAGGCGTTGTTACGTCCAGGACGTTTTGATCGTCGCGTTGTGGTACCATATCCAGATTTAAAGAGTCGATTAGAGATTTTAAATCTGCATGGAAAAGCAGTAAAAATGAGCCCAGATGTTGATTTATCGAAACTTGCTCGTGGTACTCCTGGATTCACGGGTGCAGACCTTGCAAATTTGATTAATGAGGCGGCTTTGCATGCTTCAAAGTTTGAAAGAACAGAGGTAACTGTTGCGGATATCGAAGAAGCGCGAGACAAGCATATTCTTGGTAAAGAAAATAAAACCATGATACAGACCAAGGAGGATCTTGAGAAAACTGCGTATCATGAGGCGGGGCATGCTTTAGTCGGGTTATTATTGCCAGAGCATACGGACCCAGTATATAAAATGACTATTTTGCCTCGAGGTCGGGCTTTGGGTGTGACCCATTTCTTGCCAGAGCGTGAAAAATATTCGCGTACAAGGAAAGAAATTGAAGCGGATATTGCTGTCTGTATGGGAGGGCGAGCGGCAGAAAAGTTGATGTTTGATATATTGAGTAGCGGTGCAGGGAGCGATTTTATGGATGCAACCAAGCAAGCTCGCGAGATGATATGTCATTATGGTATGTCAGATGAACTTGGGCTTGCGATTTACGACCAAGGGCATGAGGCATTTAAGTATTCGCAGAAAACAGCAGAGCGAATTGATATGGCTGTTCAAAAAGTATTGGATGAGCAATATCAACGGGCAGTGGAATTGATAACTACTAATAAAGATAAATTGGATCTTTTGGCAAAAACATTGCTCGAAAAAGAGACAATGGAAGCCGAGGAAATGTATGCTTTATTGGGTATATCGCCGCGTGAATTCCATAAGATTGTATAAGGAATAACGCCTTTTAGGCAGAGAACGTAGCTAATCTTTCTATTTGTCAACTTAGTGGGCGATAGGATTTTAGTTATGATAACGGATGAATAAGATATAATTTGAAAATGTTACCATTTTTAGTATTATAAACAGTACTTATTGAGTAGCATTCTGGGATAGTTGAAAGGATTTTTGGAACAATGGCACGAATATGTTTTGTATGTGATAAGAGGCCACAGGTCGCTAATCATGTGAGTCATGCGAATAATAAAGTGAAACGATGGGTATACCCAAACGTGCATAGAATGCGCTTTGTAATCGCGGGTAGTGATACAAAAAAAGTGATAAGTAGTAACGTATGTACTAAATGCGTTAAGGCACAGAAGGTCCAAAAGGTCCTATAATTTGTAGTTTTATAAGGTTGCATAATGGCAAATATTAAGTCAGCACAGAAACGTGCAAAGCAGATGATAGTGAAACGTGAGCGTAATAATGCGCGTCGTTCTTCAATCAAGACTGCAGTTAAAAAAGTTTTAGCAGGTATCGAAAAAGAAATGGAATCTGCTAAATTGATGGAATTGTTCAACGACGCGCAAGCTAAATTGGCTCGTGCAGTTGGCAAAGGGGTGCTTCATAAAAATACAGCATCTCGCAAAATTGGTCGCTTAGCTAAACGAATTGCTGTTGCAAGCAAATAAGTCCGCTTTCAAGTTTCGAGTTTTGAATATAGAAAAAGCCCTGAGGGAAACCCCAGGGCTTTTTTGCATGATTACATATTTTTACGTGTGTATTCTTAGTGCGTTTATCTGATTCGTACGCGGAGACCGTCACCTTGGATGATTGTACCTCTTGTTGGATAGTCGTAACTATTTATGAGTACAGAACTGCCAGACGTCTGTGCTTGTATCGAGGCAGCATCGCGAAGTCCTTGTGCTTTTGTACATGCAGCATCTTTGATAGCACTAGCTCTAATACGAGCTTTCTTCAATTCGATATTCGCTTTTGTCATATCCGCTAGAAGTTTGGCAAGAGCCTCTGGGCCTTGTGCAGCTGTTTCTCGTATGGTCAGTAAGATACCGCGATCTGGGTATATATCGGCAAATTCAACTGCTTTTTCGAGTGTGATTGTCTTGTTTTTTAATAAAAGCAGGATATTGTTTACTGTTTGGTAAGAATGTGCTTTATTAACAGCTTTTGCATCTTCCAGGCTAATGTTTGCAGCAAGCAGTCCTTTAAGAGATTCAATCGATTCCTTGCTCATTGCGTGGGCCATTTTTTCTGCATTGGAAAATCCTAGTTTTTGTAGATCAGCAAGTCGTTGAGCAAAACTTAATTTTGCATTGCGGTGTGCGAAAATGCCGATAACGACTGCAGCGGCTGTTAGTACGTAGAGGTAGCCATAATTGGCTAAATGGCTTACTATGCGAGAGTTTTTAGGCTGAGAATCGAGTTCTTCTTTTTGTTTGATATGGGTGGTTGTTGGATTTGCAGTAAGAAGCCCATATCCAAAGGTTAATATCAAGCAGATAGTTTTATTGAATGTATTGATTTTTTTACCGGTAAGCATAGATGATCCCCCATTGCTATAGTTATATGAAATTTTTTCTATATGAAGCTGGTTGCTTTTGATTATTTACTTTGTATTACAAACTTATTGTAACAGGTGGGCTGTTTTTGATCAAATGGCTATCATTGTCCTGGACGCGTGAGGCTGTATATGGAAAAAGCCCCGGAGATTATCCGGGGCTTTTTGTATGGCTAAGCTATTATTATCAGATTATTTGTTGTTGTTTCCGAGAATTTTTTTCCAAAATTCTCTGTCCCAGGCTGCATTTCGCATGCCTTCTGCTGTTGTATGTGCAGCATTTTGAGCAGCATTGGCGCTAATATTTGCTATTGCCAATGCTTCTAGGCATTGAGCAAATGCTTCTGGATTTTGATCTGCTCTTGCTTTTATAGCAACTAATATTTTCTTATCAAAGAATGTAGTTGCAAGGTCAGTAGCATATTCTAGAGATATTTTGTGACCACGATATAGATATGCTATATTTTCTAGCACTTCTTTTGAGTATTGCTTGTTTAATGCTTTTGCTGCGTTCAAACTGATACCCGCGTGTATTAGCTTTGCAAGGGTTTGGACCTGTTCCATGCTCATTCGCTTGGCCATTCTTGTTGCTGATGTTGGAAAACCAAGGTCTTCTAGTGCTTGGCGTCGTTTTTCAAAGCATTGGTTTGAGTACTCGCGAATCTGGTTGAGAGCAATGATACCAGCTACAGCTGCTAACGGTGCTCCGTACGCATATCGATTATTACTGATGTGATTAGCAACAGATGTATACATGCGGCTTGTAAGTGGTTGTAACGTTGAGAGTTCGGCAGCAACTGCTGATTGTCCAAAGCTTACTACAAGCGTTGCACAGATCATTTTTTGAAATACAGTAGGTTTTGAAATGGTAGCCATAATGGACCTCCGTTTACGTTTAGGGACATATGATATATAAACACTGTCTACTTAGATGTTTATTATAGTATCATTGTGTCCCATGTTGTGTTGACAGTCAAATGGGGTAGGGGTTTAGGCTTTACGAGCCCATCTACGAAAAAAGCCCCGGAGGTAATCCAGGGCTTTGTCGATTATCTAAAAAAAATGTATTGGTTTACGATTGTGGAGTTGCTGCAGCCGTTTGGGTATTGTTACTGTTTGCATCGCGAAGGGTTGTACCCAGTCTTTGTTCACGGACCGCTTCCAGTACGGTTTGTTTGATTGTAGCTATAACTTCTCGAGTAGTCTCGGCTTTAATATTTGCTTTTGAAAGTGTTTGCATGTATTGGCCAAGTATACCATCCCTAGCGGACTCTTTTATAGTAGACCTCTTCTGAAACTCATTTAGTTAACTCAAAATTACATATTCCCGCAATGAGATTAAAACGTAATCCAAACCTCTTTCTTCGATTACGGTACTTGTCAGAAACTATTTTGAATCGTTTTATCATTCCAATCACATGCTCATTCAACACGCGCTGGCTCGACAGTTCTTTATTTTGTTTTTTGTCGTCTGAGGTTAAGGGATGTTTTTTACTTTTTTTCTTTGGCATCAATGTCTTTGTATGAATCTTTTGCAGCCCTAAATATCCTGTGTCTGTAAGGGCTAACGTTGATTTTTTAAAGTGAACATTTGATTCTTTAAAAATCTTGAAATCATGTTTTTTGCCATTTGAATGCTCTGTGCAAATAATTTTTTTTGTTGCCTTATCAACAACAACTTGTGTTTTTAAGGTATGACGTTTTTTCTTCCCCGAATAGAATCGGCGTTGTTTTTTTTTGGTCGTTCAATAGGGCTTTCTGTCGCATCAATTAAAATAATTTCGAATTCATTGTCACTTTTTAATAAAGCTTTTCTACCAGGCAGCCTGAATTCTTTGCTTTTAATGAGCACATTTTCAACCCACCGTATTGCTTCAAAAGCATTACTTTCTGCAAGGCCATAACTCGTAGCAATATGTAGATAAGTTCGATATTCTCGAATATATTCCAATGCCATAAGCAACATGTCTTCGACTCCAAGCTTGCTTGGCCGGCCACCTTTAGATTTTTTTATCTTATAGGCCTCTTTTAGGATTTCTATCATCGCTTCAAATGTCTTGCGCTTGACCCCAGTTACTCTGCGAAATTGTGCCTCTGATGATGATTTTAATTTTTCATATTTCATGTTCTCATAACCTTTTTTTATATAAACAGATCATGAGTATGCCATAAATTTTATGGTTTCAGAAGAGGTCTAGTGAGCAATACCTCTCGATCAGCAGAATACTGTTTTGCATAAGAGATTGCAGCATTTAAAGTTATGTATCCATCTTCTACGAGCAATACTATGTTTTCAATGATGTTTTTTGAGTGTTCTTTATTTAATCGTTTTGCATCATCTAGTGGAACACCGGCTTTGAGTAAATCTCGAAGAGTTTCAACTTGTTCCATGCTCATTCGCTTGGCCATTCTTGTTGCTGATGTTGGAAAACCAAGATTTTCTAAAGCTTCACGGCGTTTTAGAAAACATTGTCTTGAGTAGTCCCTCATTGTTTTGAGAGCAATGATACCAGCTACAGCTGCTAACGGTGCTCCGTACGTATAGGGATGATTGCTGATGTGATTGGTAACAGATGTATACATGCGGCTTGTAAGTGGTTGTAACGTTGAGAGTTCTGCAGCAACCATTGATTGTCCAACGCTTAATAAAAGAGTCGAACAGATTAGTTTTTGAAATAGTGTATTCATAATGGGCCTCCATTTTAGAATAGTATAAATAGTTTCTACTTGTTCACTTATTATAGCATAAGATTAATTCATATTGAATTAATAATCAAATGGGTGTCTTGCCTAGGGACATTATGAGGCCTATAGGGATCTAGCAGGTTTTAGCTTCGAACGTGCCTGAATACGGTAGGTTTTTTTACCTCGTTTGATCCATCAATTTTTTATAACCGAGAAGAAGATCTTTTGCAGTCCGTGTTGCTACCCGCGAAGAACCAACATTCTCTAAAAGAATAATAAGAATGATTGGGTCATGGTGTTTATATGATATATGGCTAACGAACCAACCATGCTCAAGGTATTGGGTGCCGAGCTCTCGTTTGCTCAGACAGCTTGTTTGGGCAGTACTTGTTTTTGCATGTATGGTGATGTCTCGAATGTTTTTTACTGACTGACCGGTTCCTTGTTGAATGGTGAGTTCCATGGTTTCACGTAATAATTGTCTTGTTTCTGGTGAGATATCGAGTGGTTGTTTAACAACCGGTTCCTTCAGTAAAATACGGGGAGTTACTAAATAACCAGTGAATATACTCCCTATCATGCGGGCAACCTGGATTGGCGTAACTTGTAAAAAGCTTTGCCCAATGGTGACTGATAATGTTTCACCTTGCCACCAAGACTCGTTCTTGGTGGTTTTTTTCCATAGGCGTGAAGGAATGAGTCCTTGTTCTTCTGAAAACGTTATACCAGTTTTGGTGCCAAGACCAAATTTGTTTGCATAACTATGGAGTAAGTCGATATCGATTTTTTTTCCAATTTTGAAAAAGAGAATATTGCATGATTTCGCTATCGATTCATGTATGGATAGCTCTCCGTGTCCATCCCTATTTGAACACCAATATTTTCGTCCGCCAAATCGTAAGTATCCGCGACAGCAGGTTTTTTCTGAATGCTGAATAAGCCTTTGCTCTAAAGCAGCACTGATGGTGATCAATTTAAATATGGAGCCTGGTGGGTAACAGGCTTTAAACGCACGATTTAGAAAAGGCTGGTTTTTTTGTAATGAGTTCCAATTTTGTGCAGTGATTGGATGTAAAAAAATATTTGGATTAAAGTTTGGGCGAGAAACAATTGCACGCAATGCACCATCTGCTGGATTCATAATAACAATAGTGCCAGCAACATCTTCTGGAAATATTTGCTCAACTAGATTTTGCAGAGGAAGATCTATTGTTGTTTGGATAGTACTACCAGAAAGTGCTTTTTTGAGCTCTAATTGTACTAGGTTGGCGCCAAGAGAATTTATTGTTTTTAGAATTATACCAGGATTACCTTTTAATGCATCTTCATGTAATTTTTCTAGTCCCATTTGTCCGATTGATTCTACATTGATACGTCCTAAATAACCAAGGATGTGGCTTGCATAACTGTTGTGTGGATAAAACCGTTCAAAATCTGTTCCTACAATTATTGCAGGATGATTGGGAAATTGTTCTTTAATTTTACTGAGTTGCTCAAAAGTTATGTCAGATGCGAGACGTATTTTTTGGCAGTAACGGTTTGCCCTTTTGATTTGCGTAAGGACTGTATCATTTTCAAGAAATGGTTGTTCTAGTATTTGTCCCAAGTTGTGTAATGTGTCTCGAGTAGCTTGATTAAGTTGTATATCTGCTGCACCTTGCCAATAGATATGTACAATGGGGCGATTGGTGACCAGTAGGTTTCCATATGCGTCGGTAATATTGCCTCGTGGTGAAGTCACTTGTTCAAGCCGAGAATAGTTCTTCGTACTTTGTATTAAATATTCATTCGATAAATGAATTTGCATGTATATAAGTCGTGCGCTGATAGTGGTAAATAAGACAGCAAAAAAATATAAAATGTGGGATATTTTTAGGGATATTTGGATTGGTGTTTGCATAATTATTTGTTTTTGCGCTTGAAAATGGCGTTAAATGGGTGTGAGCTGTCACATATGGCGGTAAGTCGCTGCAGAGAGACATGCGTATATTTCTCTGTGCTTGCGAGTGACTTGTGTCCTAAGAGTTCTTGTACCACGCGCAAATCAGCACCTTGGTTTAATAAATGGGTAGCGAATGAGTGACGGATTTTATGTGGAGTTAGCTGCCTGCCAACGGTTAAAAATTTACGGAACATACTAAAAATTTGTTGTATGTTGCCGCGATTCACTTGTTTGTTGCGATTATTTAAAAAAAGAGGATCTGTAGGAGCGGTAATGAGTGGGCGCTCATGTTGTAAATATTCTTCTAATTTTTGTTGTGCTTTGCTGCCAAAAAGCACAATTCGCTCTTTGTTTCCTTTGCCACAAATGCGTATAGTTTTATTAACAAGATCGACGTCTTTGTACTGTATATTCACTAGTTCGCCGCAACGTATTCCTGTTGCATACAATAATTCAAAAACCGCTTTATCTCGTATCGGCTTTTTGGTCGGGAGCTCAGCATCTTTTATGGTGTCGAGTAAGTGAAAAATTTCATCGACGCTGAAATATATAGGTAGTTTTTTTTCAACGCTCGGTCGCTTAAGTTTGAGATTAAGTCGTATGCCTTGTCTGCGTAGAAAGCGTTCAAAAGATTTAAAGCATGAAAATTTACGAGCTATTGAACTTTTACTAATTTTTCTATAAAAAAGAGAGATTAAATATCGTTCAATTGTTTGCTGTAATGAAAGATTTTCTGTTTCAAGAGCTGCCCAAAACCGTATGAAAAGGTTGAGGTCGTACTTATATGAACGTAATGTGCCGGGAGATAGGTTACGTTCTACTTCAAGATGGATTAAGAATTCTTCAGATTTTTCCTTAAATTTTTTCCAGTCCATGTTGATTTTTCCTGAGTTTACGTGAGCTTGTATTGTCTACATCGTCTATTAATTGATGAGCGATTTACGCCAAGGGCTGTTGCAAGAGTTGTCTGATCTTTAAAATATGCCCATAATATCGACATGCTTTTTTTATCTTTAAGAGCAGCTTTACCCAGGTGTACAATCTGAGCGATTTCAGTATTATCTTGGCAGTAGGCAGGATGATAACGGGTTTCTGTATACGTTTTAGTATGTATCGTCGCGGGAGTGAAATTATTTGTTTTTAGTTGGGTATTCCTTTCCGTAGCATATGGTGCAAGTGAAATGGATAATTGTGCTAGTTGTGCACGTAGGTCATCAGAAAGACGATATTTTGAATTATTGTCTTGGTCTACTGAGCATATAATGCGCACATCACTAGTATTTGTTTTATTACTTTTAAATGTTGTGTAGGTTCCATAGGCAATAAAATGAGCAAGTAATTTTTGTACTTCAACATCTAAAAACTCTGCATTCTGCAGTAACAGCATCCCGGTACCATCAAGCGTTTCAAGCAATGGCGGTTGTTCGATTGTGAGACCAAAAATGGGGTTAATACCAAAAATTAAAGGGGCGATATCAATAGCATTGGTTGGTTTAGTGAGCGTTATGGTATGTACTTTTTCTCGTGATGTGATCTGTTGTAACACGGCAATTGTTGGCGTAATTTCATCTTTTGGCATGGTGAGTAAAATCCCTTTAGGACTATCAATTACTTTTAATAGATTAATCTTAAAATCAATAGTTTCTTTACTCGTTCCTGGTATTAATTGATTAAGCAGAGCTCCAGACTCAGTCGCTTCTAAATACCAAGCGCCATCGGTATCGGTTGCGCTGGCGTTTATAGTAAGTTGTTGCGTTGTGTCCGGACTTTCTAGTTGATATACCATGATGACGATTTCCTGATTATCTGGTTCAGGCACTGCAATGAGTATTAGTTTTTTATGTTCATCAATTTCAACATAGGTTTTTTGTGGTGCATTATAACTGGCCGCTAGTGTTGTTATTTTTTTAATTGCTTGGGTTATTGGATGCGCATCGTGCGTGTTGATATTAACGGTAATAAGTGTATGCGCCGTTTGATTACCATATATGAACCGTTTATTTTTATAAAAAACAAGACCCACATCTTTTTGTTTTAAGTTACGCAACACAGAACGAATATTTTGCTTGTACTGGTTCATCTCTGCAGTTTTATGTTGTAATTCAGAATCAAGTTGCTCTTTTATATCATATACATTGTCTTTATTACGGTTTTGTATCAAATGTAAAATTGTTTTAAGATAGCGAGCAAATACAATTATTTCATCCTGCTTGTGGTTACCATACAGACCATTTTTTTGGCGATTAATGATAATATACGCAATCACTATGCCGTGCTGATACACCGGAATAAACATTTCTGCATTAAGAGTT
>DASZBJ010000028.1 GCA_035944115.1 Candidatus Babeliales bacterium | reverse complement strand
CAGATCATGAGTATGCCATAAATTTTATGGTTTCAGAAGAGGTCTATTATAAAAAGCTCATGCATGCAGCAAAAATAGGTGATCTACAAAAACTTATACAAGTGCTACACACAGGCGTTAATCCTGATGCCAAAGATGAATTTACGGGAATGACCGCCCCCATGCATGCAGCAAGTAATGATCACATAAATATTGTTAACTACCTCGTCACGCAAACACGTGCAGACATAAATACAAAAGATATAAATGGGGCTTCATTATTAACATATCTCATATCAGGCCAATTATATACCGATGACGATATCATCACCCCTATTCTACGTTTAAACGAATTTACCCCAGAAATAAAAAAACAAGCCGCTGCCTATGCACGTAAGCAAGGACGTCCTGATATAGCTAAACTCATTGAAAGTTATAATCAACCAAAAGCAAAATTATAACATTTGGAGGTATTACCATGAGTCTAAAAAACATAATAACCAGATTGTTTTTTAGCGGCCTACTATAAGCAATAATTCAATAAAACAAGCGGTTACCATCAATTAGTAACCGCTTATTTTTATATATTCACATGCATCTTGATAATAAAATTCATCCAGCCCTTGCAATAAATCAATAAAATTCTGCAATGCCATTGTATTATCTACACAGACAAGATTATCAATCATTTTGTATATATGATGTAACACCATATCTCGTTGCACATCAGTACGTCTCATAATTGCGTACACAAATCGTTGGTGTATTGCCACCATCATATCCACAGAAAGCGCTGTAGCATATTGCTCTAAAAGACGTTCTGCCTGCTTAATATCACCATGTGCCACACAAACAGTGACTAATTTATCTACATATACTCCAACCTGGACTGTCGCGCCTAACTGATTATATAAACCGGTCAACAAGAGTAAATATGTTTGATCAGTCGGATACATACAATGCATATGCTCACAAACCGCAGCGGCCTCAAGCAATCTATTTTCATTTTTATATAAATCAATTGCTTGGTCGTACCGATTTCTTGCAGACTCATTATCCCCAAACGAGTGGAAAATATCGCCTTCAAGCTGATTAGAAAATGCTATGTCATCAAAAGAATGTGCTAATAATCGATACATGCCCAGTGCCCGCTCTTTTTCACCACGTGCAACACAATCGGCAATTTTAAACCACGCAATATTATACTTATCAGATGGAATGTTATTCATCATTACTCTAGACCTCTTACTACTTCACCGTTCATTACTATATAAACACTGCAACTACTCTAGACATAAAAAAAAATAAAAGACAAGAATCTATTGGAAAAAAAATGGTGCCGGGAGTCGGAATTGAACCAACGACACGATGCTCTTCAGGCATCTGCTCTACCACTGAGCTACCCCGGCACAAACATGTACTATCATAAAAATGACTGTATAATACATTAAAGACTCTATGTATGTTATATTTTAAATGATTTTTGTCAATATATTACCGTAAAATTAATCTATAAATCTAATATCTCTCTCGGAAGCAATTGCCAACAAAAGGCCAATTTGCTAGGATTGAACCAATATAGATAGTACCTAAAACCTCTTTAAAAGGCCTTCATGAACAGTCTACAGGAACAAATCCGCACCTTAAAAACACAATTTGATCATGACTTAAACGCTGCTACATCAGCACAAGAACTTGAAGCCGTTCGTGTTGCCTTTTTGGGACGATCTGGCCACATGACTCATTGCATGACCCAACTGAAAACATTATCTCTAGAAGAAAAGCAGGCTATCGGCCCCCTCATTAATGAACTTAAATCAATGATGGCCGAACAATGCGATCAAAAAAAAGCTGCATTAATCCTTGCACTCGCAGAGCAAGCAAACCTAAAAAAGAAACAGTTTGATGTCACCGCCTATCTACCACAACCATATCGCGGGACAAAGCATATATACTCCACATTTATTGAACAGATAGAAACCATTTTTATATCAATGGGGTATACCATTGCTGATGGACCAGAGCTTGAAACCGATTATAACAACTTTGAAGCGCTCAATATCCCCGCAGACCACCCTGCCCGTGACATGCATGATACCTTTTGGATCAGCGACGTACCCAACATGTTACTACGCACGCATACGTCTCCTATTCAAATACGATCAATGAAAGCACAGCAACCGCCGCTCGCCGTTGCTGCCCCAGGACGGGTATATCGTAACGAATCGGTTGATGCATCCCATGGCTTTTTGTTTGCACAAATCGAATGTATGTTTGTTGATAAAAACGTGTCCATGGCTCACTTACTCGCTACTGCCAAAACATTTTTACAACAATTATTTGAAAAAAAAGATTTAGAGATTCGTGTACGTCCTGGTTATTTCCCTTTTGTAGAACCAGGAGTAGAAATTGATGCAACCTGCCCTTTTTGTACTACCGGTTGCTCAACCTGTAAAAAAACTCGATGGATTGAACTACTTGGCGCAGGTCTTATTCACCCGAATGTACTGAAAGCATGCTCGATCGACCCAAATATTTATTCAGGATTTGCATTCGGCATGGGCCTCGAGCGACTTGCAATGCTTAAATATGGCATCAATGACATTCGCCTATTTCATTCAAGTTCTATACATTTTCTTAACCAATTTTAATCAAAACATGATAATAAAGGATTATTAATGGATATCATAAAAGCAATTATTCCTGCTGCTGGCCTAGGCACCCGATTTCTCCCTTTGACTAAAGCAATTCCAAAAGAGATGGTACCCCTGCTTAATAAGCCGGCGATTCAATACAGTATTGAAGAAGGGATTAATTCCGATATATCCCAATTTTTAATTATCACTGATAAAAATAAACAGGCTATCGCTGACTATTTTGATTTTAGCCCAGAACTTGAACTAATACTTAAAGAACGGGGCAAAGAAAAGGTTATGGCTGGGCTTGAAAAGCTCATTCGCCTTGCACATTTTACCTATATTCGACAATCTGAACCACTTGGGCTAGGACATGCCATTTTGCAAGCACGACATACTATTGGTAAAGAGTACTTTGGTGTATTTCTTCCTGACGATATTATTGTCGGATCTGATCCCGCACTTGCACAGCTGATTCGCGTAGCACGACAAGAAAAAGGAAGCGTCATTGCAGTACAAGAAGTGCCTGATCATTGCGTATCATCGTATGGTATTATTGATGTCAAAAAACAGATCACGCCAAACCTATTCCAAGTCGCTAACCTTGTTGAAAAACCAAATCAAAAAGATGCTCCGTCAAATTTAGCAATCATTGGCCGCTATGTGCTCTCTCATAAAGTATTTAATGCACTTGATGAAATCAAAGTATATGCACATGATGAACTTCAACTGACCGATGGTATCAGCCAAATGATGAAAAATAATGAGAAAGTGTTTGCATATAAAGTAAATGGTATGCGATACGATGTTGGCAATCCACTGGGTTGGATCAAAGCAGTTATCGGCATTGCTCTACAACATCCGCAGTATGGGCCGCATGTGCAAGAATTTCTCGCTGATTTAAACACAACCAGCTCATTTATGTACAACCAAAACAAAAACATTACTCATACTTTATAATAGCCCACCCAAAAACAAATCGATGGTTATTGTAATAGATGAAAGATTGTAGGAAGTTGTTGACACCCGATCGCCGTCACAGGCTGTCGGGCGTAGTGTAACAAAGATGGAGGCTTGCCAATACGGTCGCAAGTTTTCTACTCTGGCGTCGCTTTATTCTTATTTTTTCACGCCATTATTGCCTTTTTGAAACTAGATCAATTATCATTATATGTAAATATGATCTAATTTGTTTTTTTAATGCGTGTAGATATAGGAAAAATATGAAAAAAATAATATGTCATACCGTGCTCATTACAATCTCGTTATTATTTCCCACATACAGCCTATACAGCTGTCCCACGTGCATAGGAACCGTGGATCACAAAACCAAAGCCCCTACATTTTTCGCTGATGATTATGATCAATATTGGAATCTAACCAACCGAGACAACGCACACATCCTTGAAGAAAAAAAATCTGAAAAGAAAAAAGGAGAACAATAATGAAACTATTATTGCTATTGATTCCCATGCTCACCATTGCCACGAGTATGCACGCATCACCTGATTGCCTTGATAACAGCAAACATTTAACTGAAAAATATGATAATAAAAATTATTATTACGTCTCAACGAGTAGCTGTGGCCCCTGCAACTGCCCTTGTGAAAAACAATATCCTATATCATCAAACCGTGGAAAATGCTGGAAATGTAATCATTATGGGGTACGGGGACCCGACATAGAAGTGTTAAAACAGACAAAAAAATAGATTCTGCAACTTGGCTACATTTTTTTATCTGTTATTCTTGACGCTCATACACAAACATTATTACTATTACCTCACCTAGATCCATCATGCATGTGCTTATTTAAAAAGGAATTATCATGAAAAACTTTTTATTGCTTACATTCATACTCACTTTTATATGCGTACCCGTGCAAGCAAGTGATGAGAGCAAAGAAACAGAAGACCTGACTGAAGGAATAGTATTCTTTCCATCATTTTTTCGCTGTCCAATCACCTACGCTGGATGGCAACTGCAACGATGTAAACCAGGAACCATAGTAGTACAGGTTGGTATTATTATCCACAATGATCCTGATAGCCCTCACTTCAAACATATCCCTTTACAATATCTAACGAAAAAAAATGATGGCGATAAAATAAAAATAAAAACTCAGGAAGGAATTATAACATTAAGATGTGGAATATCACATCAATACTGTCGAAATCAAAAATCATTTACTGAAACAAAAATAAGGCTCCTCAGAGCTTTTGCAAAAACTCCCAACTGTTACAGAAGCGACAGATATAGATTGCATTCATTAGGAATTCTTGCAGAAGAAGGCTGCTTGCGCCCTAAAACAGTACATGGTAAAAAAGGCTTTAAACTACATGAATACCTCACTGAAAATAATCACTCTAAAACGCTTCTTCATAGACTATTAACAAGACATCGATCATGAAATGGTCTATAATGAAGCTACGCTTATTATTTCTCATGCCACTATTATTATGCATGTATATCTCAGCGGCCAATGACGAAGAAGTAAAAGATTCTCCAGAGTTCTTAAGCGACCGCCTTCTTTTTATCATGCCTCATCCACTCATTTATGCTGGAGAGTACGATTATCATTCCGACGCAGTACCATTTAAACCACATGAAGTACTCATATATATCGGCACAATACCGAGCAAAGAAATCAATGGCGGGCAAAGCAAAATTCAGAATAATTCACCTAAGAGACCTCAACCACCTAAAAGCCCTAGACCAGACCATATGCCGATACAAGCCAATAACTATCCTGCAAAAGAGCGTCTCCAAGTACCTCACCTCTCTTCATTATGCGGATTTATACCGTTGCACTACTTGCAACATAAAAAGGAAGGGGACGTAATAAACATAGATATTCAGAATACAATCGTATCGGTGATCTGTACTAATAAAGTCGCATATTATAATTATAATCAACCACCAAAAGAATCATTTTCTGAAAAAATAGGGCGACTGCACAAACAATTCATGCAAACCCCCACGTATTACAAAGATCAAGAACAAACATTGTTAAAGTACGCAATTATCAAAAGAAGAAGAAAAAAAGGAATGGAACATGGACCAAATGGAATAGCCTTCAGCCCTAAACTTTCTCCGCAAATTTCTCCACGATTAAGCCAGCTATTACCCATCAACTGAAACAATACAGTTCTCTATAACAGGAATAAAATATGAAAAAAATAATAATATTAATCACCCTACTATCCCATGCACAGATTATTAATTGCGCGGCAGAAGAATTGTACACTTCCCTTTGCTATCAGGCAGATGGCGTATTATGCATTCTGCCCAAAACACAACTCATTTATGCAGGAACAATGGATGCAAAATATACTCCTGAAACAGTGTTGGTGCCAGTAGGAGTATCCTTATCAAGCGAGGAAAGCGACATCAAAGAATCGTCAGAGTCGGTAGACCGACTCCACCTACCGATCGGTACGTTTAAAGGAAAAATAACGGGTGATCTGAAAAGAATAGCACTCTATAACAGCGATGGATTGCTTACCGATTATACGGTAGCATATAGTAACTCCGGATATTCTCCAGTCGATAGAGAACTACCGCATATTAAAGCGGATAAAAAAAATGACCCATTACAAAAAACAATTCGTCGCATGATGAAAGCCTTTGCACGAAAGCCAAATTTTCATCCAAGGGATGCTGAAAAGCTTATCGAATTGGGTATTATTATTCAAGAAGTAGGATGCCTATCTCCAAAAACAGTGCACGGACCAAATGGATTTAAATTACCAACCTCCCCTAAAACGCGCAGAGCTTTGCATAATCGTTTAAGCCTGAGCAGCCCGAAGCTAGCGCAAAACCATAGGCAATAAAAACCAACACCGCTTTTACCTATTGCGTCTTGGCATCCCTCATTAAAAATGAAACCACAGAATCAGGATTGAGCGAAATAGATGTAATACCCGATTCAATTAAAAACTGCGCAACATCTGGATGATCAGAAGGAGCCTGCCCGCAAATGCCAATATATCGATTGGCTTTTTTTGCTCCTTCGATTGCCATACACATCATAATTTTTACCGCTTCATCTCGCTCATCAAAAAGTGATGCGAGCATCTCAGAATCACGATCAACACCAAGCGTCAGCTGCGTTAAATCATTTGACCCAATCGAAAACCCATCAAAATATGCACTAAATTGTTCTATGAGCAGCACATTCGATGGCACTTCAACCATCATCGCCACCTTCAATCCATTTTTACCACGCTCTAAACCATACTGGGCCATTAAATCGATAACCGCTTTCGCCTCTGCAACGGTACGCACAAAAGGAACCATTAATGTGATATTCGTAAGCCCCATTACATCCCGCGCATACACCATCGCAGCACATTCAAGCGCAAATGCCTGTGCATAGCGCTCATTATAATAACGAGACGCTCCACGAAACCCAATCATTGGATTTTCTTCTTCCTGTTCGAAAATCGTACCACCGATCAAACTAGCATATTCATTTGTTTTAAAATCAGAAAAGCGGACAATAACTGGTCGTGGATAAAATGCAGCCGCAATCATCCCAACTCCTCGCGCCACGGTATCGACAAAAAATTGCTTTTTATCCGAGTACCCAGCAGTAATAGTTTCTATTTTTTTGCGTACATTCGCATCGGCAACCCGTTCTGGACAAACAAGTGCCATTGGATGGATTTGCACTACATTACTAATTAAAAACTCAAGACGCGCAAGTCCAACTCCTGCCACGGGCAACGCGGCATATTGAAATGCATTATCTGGATCTGCAATATTCACCAAAACATCGACAGCCGGTTGGGGTATATTTTGTAATGATCGTTCTGTTTTGGTAAATGGAATAGCACCCTCATAGATATACCCGACAGAACCACGAGAACAATCGATAGTAATCTGTTGCCCTGTTTTAAAAATCTGCATCGCAGTATGTGTACCAACAATCGCCGGAATACCCAGTTCTCTGCTGACAATTGCAGCATGACAGGTTCTACCACCTCGATCAGTAATGATGCCCACCGACCGTTTCATTGCAGGCACCCAATCTGGGTCGGTCATTGCAGTAACAATAATATCACCTTCTTGCACCTGCGCAGCGTCAGCAACTGTGTTAATAATACGAACGACACCCGAAACAATTTTTTGTCCAATACTCTGCCCCGTTAGCAACGCCTTGGGGTATTGATGTGCTTTTTCTATACTCCATTCATAGAGTACTGTCGCATGCTGGCTACCCGCGTGTACTGTTTCTGGACGAGCTTGGACAATATATAACTGACCATCCACACCATCTTTTGCCCACTCAACGTCAACTGGGCACCACTGCCCCTTTAATGCAGAATATCTCTCTTCTATAGCTATAACAGCGCTAGAAAGCTCAAGTAATTCTTTATCGGTGATACAAAATGTTCTCGCTTGCTCCGCATCAACAGGAACTATTTTTACCGCCGCAGTCTGATCATCGGCATACACCATCTTTGTTTGCTTTTCACCACACTGTTTTTTAATAATTGATGGAAATCCTTTTCTGAATGTTGGCTTGTGCACAAGAAACTCGTCTGGTATAACCTTGCCTTGGACAATCATCTCACCAAGCCCAAATGATCCTGTCACCATAACTACATCTTTAAACCCCGTTTCTGTATCTAAAGAAAACGCAACACCAGAGCATGCCAAATCAGAACGAATCATTTTTTGTACACCTATCGATAAGGCAACCTTACAATGATCAAACCCTTTAGTTATGCGATACACAATCGCGCGATCAGTAAACAACGAAGCCATGCATTCCTTACAGCGCTCAAGGAGTGCTTGCGCGCCCCGTACATTCAAAAAAGTTTCCTGTTGCCCCGCAAACGAAGCATCTGGTAAATCTTCTGCAGTTGCAGAGGATCTGACTGCCACATCACAATCGGTAACATGATATTCTGCAGACAAAGCTTTATACGATCGTATAATCTCATCTGCAAGATCTTCTGGCATCACGCCTGCTATAATTCGTGCACGAATCGCTGCACCAATTTGGCTACGGTTTTGCAAATCTTGCACACCCGAAAGCTGATCTAATGCCTGGCGAATAAACGGCTCTAAGGCATTGCGCTCCAAAAAATATCGATACGCATCCGCTGTAATGGCAAACCCACCAGGCACCTTAACTCCTTGTGATGTCAAATCTGCAATCATTTGCCCCAATGATGCGTTTTTACCTCCAACGGTGGCAACATCAGTCAAGCGAACATCTTTAAAATTTTTTATATATTGCATTGCGCTTTTTATCCCTTTTTCAACAATAATCTCGAACAACTTCTATCTTAAAAGTCAACTCGATCGTAGCAACTTCAGTTGCCAATATACAATAAATAATTATACTGGATACCAATTGTAAAAAATATAAAGGCATAACATGAAACGTTTTTTTGAATCAAATATAATTTCGACTGGATTAGCAATATTTTCTATGCTCTTTGGCGCAGGTAATCTCATGTATCCTCTGTACGTTGGTATGCATGCCGGAGACAAAAACTTCTATGGCCTTGCGGGCTTTATTATGACCGCAGTATTACTCCCGCTTGCCGGTTTTATTGCTATGATGCTTTTTAATGGAAACTACAATACGTTCTTTAACCGTCTGGGAAAACCATTTGGCGGTCTCATGATTTTTTTCTGTATGATCATTATCGGCCCTCTGATTGCAATCCCCCGTATAGTCACCCTTTCTCATACGATGATCGCGCCGTTTTTACCCACGTCAATACTCACTACTATAACCCCTACCTCTTCATTTTTGTTTAGCCTTATTTTTCTTGGAATAACCTTTTTGCTCACGTATAAAGAAAACCGCATTGTTGATCTTCTTGGATATGTAATCAGCCCCGCCCTACTACTCTCTCTGGTGATCATTATCACTAAAGGGCTTATGACAACAAAAACTGCCGTTTCTAACAATTTGTCTAATTTTACTGTCTTTAAAATAAACTTTATGCGCGGCTATGAAACGCTAGACCTCTTGGGAGCGATATTCTTTTCGTCTATTGTAATCAATATCTTAAAAAATAAGATTGGTAAAAGTATCCAACATAACCCCCGTTTACTTTCATCTATTGGCTTAAAAGCGGGTATTATCGGTGTATCCTTATTGGGTTCCGTTTATATTGGTATGAGCCTGCTCGGCGTATACCACGGCCACGGCTTTGAAGCGGTCAACATGGGAGAACTATTTAAAGAAGTATCTTTCAGCATTCTGGGATCCCACGGTGCCGCAATTATCGCTACCGCTGTATTAATGGCCTGTCTATCGACTTCTATAGCGCTTTCTGCCGTTGTAGCCGATTACCTCCACACAGACATTCTTTCTAGACGAATCAGCTATGCTACTGCATTGATCTTCACCCTGTTATCATGCCTTCCCATGAGCACTGCTGGCCTTGATATCGTACTTGCCTATACTGGAGGATTTATTACCTTTGTTGGTTACCCGGTCCTTATTACCATCACTTTTGCCAACATCCTGTATAAACTATTCGATTTTAAACCAATAAAACTACCTGTTCTTATAACGCTTATTATCGCGTTTGCAAGTTATAAAAACTATTTTTAAAATCGTAATACGCCCCTTCGGCCTATTCAATGTGAATAAAATGGAGGGGTGTTCTTCTTGCGTCCGTGCAACACTGAAACCTTCATTCCTTCATCACGAAAAAAGCTCTCTCTACATTACATAATAATGGACCGATGTATTGATCTTTAAAGAAGTTTCTATAGAATAAAAGATACAGATAGATAAGATAATAAAATTTCAAATTAAAAAATGTACCACTCAAATCGGAGTATTTCTATGAGAAATGGACAAAAAATAGCCCGAGACTACCCTACATCAAATAGTATTCTATTAGGCATCTTCGCAATAACCTTATTGCATTCTACAGCCGCTTACGCAAGCGATGACAAAAAATCTCCAGAGCCGACTCCAAAAAGTAGAACATTTTCCTGGAAAAGTACGTGGCCATTCGGAGATGGATGGTATAGCGATATACCGGACACAGATACGAAAGTACCTGAAACCAGTAAAAAACCGGTAACCCCGCCAGCTGCATCTAATGCACAAACTGGATCTACCTCAAACAATGTCGCTCCAAAAGTAGTTCCTGCACCAGCGCAACCTCAACAGCCTGGAACCGTAAAAGCTTCTCGGGCCGCAAACCTCGTATCCAGCGCTGTAAACATTACAAGTGATTGGCTCGTAAAGCCTATTTTCGTAACAACTCCTAGAGCCGTTTGCGCTGGCGGTAAATGGGCATTAAAAAAAGTAGGAGTCGTTTCAGAAGATGAACCTGTTTCAAAGGGAACCGGAAGGGCAACTGGACAAGGTGCCACATTTGCCGCAAAATGGGGCGGTAAGCTCACTACAGCCGCTATCAATGAGGCAACAGAATTTGTAAGAGCAGTAAGCCAGGAGCTAGAAAAAAAAGGTTTACTCCCTACAACAGGCAATCCAATGGCCGGAAAAGTATCAGTAAGACAATGGTTCTCTGCATTGCTGAGACGTGCTACAAACGCTGTACAAGATTTAAATGACGCGGAAGCTTATATTATATTCGAATCACACAGAGAAACTATCCTGCAACCTATTGATCCAGACAACCAGACTTCTGATATAGGCGCGAAACTCTTTGCTCTCGACCATTATGGATTGCTTCCATTCATTGGATCAGACAATACAAAAAACCGAGCAGCATTTTCGAACCTATTATTCCGCGCAAGTATGGCAAAAAGAGATAGAGAGGTTCTCTATAATGGTGTTGCTCAAGTATATGCAACAATCGCTGGATCATGGCTTCTGAACAACAGCCTAGCCACGGGAACATTTACCATGCCAACAATAACTGCAGCGAGTATCACAGTTTTGGCACGCGATCGTTACCATTATAATTTCGTCATCAAACCTGGTTATGTAGCTTTGACACCAATTGCATCCCCATCTCCAAAAGTAGTTGGTTGTGATCGCTTTAGTATCAGTAAAACAGCTGTTGCTAAATTAGAACAACTTCAAAAGAGAAATAAAGAAAGAGGAAATGATGGCAATCCTCCAATAAAAAACTTAACCCACGATGTTATCACTCCATTCTTAGAAGATATTCGTGCTGGCCGCGTAGTAATTCGTGACAGAAATTCAGTGGATGAAGATGGCAATCCTGCCGCTATCCCTGCAATAATTGATGTGTATAAAGAAGGATCTGCAAAGGCTCTTGATACTGAAAATATCAAATTCACGTTAGAGCGAGAAATTGCTGAAATCAACGCTGCTATTCAATACCTAGAAACCTATAACTATAATATAGATTGTGGTGAAGATTGGTATCAAGCTGGTTGGAAGTTTGACTATTTAGCAGCTAAAAAAGCAGCTAAAATCACCCCTGCAACCATGTTTTATGATATCACCTCTGAGCAATTTAAGGCGGTGGATGATTTCATGAAAGAAAAAGATCCAATATGGGAAGTGGCTCTCAGAATACCAAGAATCGATGTTGCATGCGCTTGGTACCCAACTCGCCTTCCCTACTTAGCACAACCATCTCGCTGGATCTGCTCATATGCAATGCCTTTCTTTGCATATCAACGAGCAAAACTAGCATGGTGGGGGTTTGTACAACAAAAAGAAGCTGCTGAGGCAATATATAAATTACTTGTACCGCCTGTAGCGTAATCAGCCATTATCATAGAAATGCAAAGAGTCGATTGGAATAACCAGTCGACTCTTTTTTTACATTAGGACCTATCCGAAAATCCTTGCCATATTACAAAAGCTAATCAAGACCAAGAAACCTCCGATCGTCGTAGCGAGCCGTCATTGGCGGCGTGGCTATCCAGGCAATAAAACAATATTTATTAAAAAAACGATCTCATCAGTCGCGCCTTACAGGCGCATAATTACCTGGATCACCACGCAAGCTCGTGACGATGATCAGAGGTCAATAATGCTAAGCCTGTTTATTTAATAGTCCATACTGTTTTTTCTATTGAAAGAGATTAAAATCTTAATTTCCGGATGGGCTCTTAATAAAAAATATTTTAAACAATATCACTCCTGCTTAGATACAATCGCGGCCTTCACAAATCCATAAAATAATGGGTTAGGATTACTAAATCTGCTATTAAATTCAGGATGCGCCTGCGTTGCAACAAAGAAAGGATGATCTGGCAGCTCTAAAAACTCCATCAACTGCGTAGCATCCGCACGTAGATATCGTCCCGAAAATCGTAAGCCATGCTGCTCTAACAGTGCAACATATGCCGGATTCATTTCATAGCGATGGCGATGTCTTTCTATCACCATATCATTCATATCAATAGCTCGTGCAGCTCGATATAATGCAGCCACTTTACTTCCTGGTTGCACGTGAGCAGCATATGCGCCTAATCGCATAGTTCCTCCATAGGCATTATCATCAATCAACTTTTTTTGTAACGGCAGTATATCGATGATTGGATGTTCTGTCTGTGCATTCACTTCCGTGGTATGCGCATCACGCAAACCGCACACATTACGCGCAAATTCAACCGCTGCCAATTGCATGCCATAACACAATCCAAGGTATGGAATATTATGCTCACGCGCATATTGAATGACCGCAATTTTTCCTTCAACCCCTGCTACGCCAAATCCGCCCGGAACAATAATGCCATCGAGAGATTGTAGCTCAGATTTTGCAGATGAAGAATCGCTTTGTAGTTCCGTCACATGAGGAATGCAGACGGATTGCGCATCAAGCCATACCACATCAATTCCCACATTCAACTGCGCACCCGCATGTATTAACGCTTGATCTATACTCAAATAACTATCGGTTAGACTATAATCACCGGTAGATAAATATTTGCCAACAATACCGATGCGCACACGTTTTGCAGGATTTTTAATTGCGTCAACACGCAACTGCCACGCAGACCAATCCGGCGTACGTTTTGATACAAGGTTTAATTTCTTAAGCATTTTTGCCCCTACCCTCTCTCGCTCTAAATCAAGCGGGATTTGATAAATCGTATCAATATCGGGAGCGGCAATCACGTGATCAGATGGAATATGTGCATATGTTTCTATTTTATTTTTTCTTATCTCATCAATTGCGTACTGCGATCGACAGACAATAAAATCTGGAGATATACCCTCTTCATTTAGCAGTCTAATGGCTTGCAACGCCGGCTTTGTCTTCATCTCATGAATATGTGCAGGAACCGGCAAATAACAGACAAGAACGTATGCAACATTATCAGAACCAAGCTCACGCTCTAACGCTTTGACTGCAAAGAAAAATGGCTTATTTTCAAAATCCCCAACAGTTCCCCCAATCTCTATCACTGCAACATCATACCCATCTGCAGCATCCTTAATCCGACTAATAACTTCATTCGTTATATGGGGAACAAACTGCACCGTCTGGCCAAGATATCCACCGGCACGTTCACGGTCAATAACCGCTTTATAAATCTGCCCAGTCGTAATATTATTTTTTTTAGGAATAGATTGATCTAAAAAACGTTCATACGTTCCTAAATCTTGATCGATCTCCCCACCATCATCAGTAACCCATACCTCACCATGCTCGGTCGGCCGCAGCGTACCTGCATCACAATTTATATATGGATCAATCTTAATGAGCGTTGTTTTATACCCATTTTCTTTAATGATTTTACCTAACGCGGCAGTAGTAACCCCTTTACCAACGCCAGATATCACACCACCAGCAACAACTATATATTTTGTCATACAAAAAAATCCTATATCTATTAACTACATTGTATTAACGACATAGGATCTAATGATAACAGTACAAAGAAGAAAACTTAACTACTTAACGAGGATTTTATTTTTACGACTTTCGCGATCTTTTGCGCGTAAGGCTTGGATGATCTCATCAAAATCACCCAACATAACCATATCTAATTTTTTTAAGGTCACTTCAACTTGGTGATCAGTAACACGATTTTGCGGATAATTGTAGGTACGCACTTTTTCAGAACGCATGCCCGTGCCAACCAATTCCTTGCGCTCCTTACTCATCGCTGCTTCATGCTGCTCAACTTGCGCTGCAAGAATACGAGACTGTAACACCTTCATCGCTTTCGCTTTATTTTTATGCTGCGAACGCTCATCCTGACAGGAAACAACCACACCGGTAGGAATATGGGTAATACGTACCGCAGAATCAGTGGTATTAACATGCTGACCACCGGCACCACTTGCTCGAAACACATCTATACGCAAATCAGAAGGAGCAATAGTAACATCCACCTCTTCCGCTTCTGGCAACACTGCTACCGTCGCAGTAGACGTATGAATACGCCCAGCAGTTTCAGTTGCAGGAACTCGTTGAACACGGTGCACTCCAGATTCGTGCTTCAAGTGTCCATACACATTATCACCCTTGATATGCAAGACCACTTCACGAAAGCCACCCAAATCTGTTGTGCTGGAACTATCAACGGTAGCACGCCAGTTTTTACGCTGCGCATACCCCATATACATTTTTAGTAAATCAGCAACAAAAAGCGATGCCTCTTTACCTCCCGCACCAGACCGGATTTCTAAAAACACCGAACGATTATCATGCTCACTCGGTGGATATAGAATATCTTCAAGTTCTTGATTATGTTTTTCTAAAGATTGCCGAAACTCTGCGATTTCTTGAGTAAACAGCTCTGTCATCTCAGGATCAGATGATTGCGTACGCTGAGTTTGCGCTTCCTTAAGCTGCCGCTCAAGATCATCAATTTTTTCATGTTTTTGCAGCAAGTTCGTTAAGCGCGATAGCTCTTTCTGCAATTCATGACGATCTTTATTCTCTATATTAAGGTCAGAAAGACGTACTAAAAGCTCTTGTTTTCGAGCTTGTAGCACGTCCCAATTTATAGACATACCAGTTATTTTTTCTTGTTATATTTTTGCTGAAATTTATCAATTCTACCAGCAGTATCAACAAATTTATGAGCACCAGTAAAAAAAGGATGGCACTGTGAACACAATGTTCCTTTTAATTCTGTAGAAGTCGAACTGGTTGCGAATGAAAACCCACATGACGTACAACGAGCGGTCACATCATGCATTTCTGGGTGAATACCTTTTTTCATACTCTATAACTCCGTATCATCATATGTATATTACTATTACTAACTGCACTGCAAACAACCTTGTTCGCAGCATCTTCTTATTATCCCGTAAACAGCCTGCTTTGTAAAGGAGCTTTTCATGAGAATCCAGGCACAACATACATTTCTATGCACCTTTCTAAACCGCCTCATCCACGTGCCTAACTTTGGATATCGCCACCAATACAGTCAATACCTACTTGTGCCATGCCTAAATCAGCACCAGATCATCCTTTACCCCACTTACATGAGCGGCCCGATCATGCATAGAACGGTACGCAACAAATGATTTTATAATCGGTAACGACGTAATGGTACATATTGCCTTCTTTGCAAACATCTGCAAGCGAGCATACCAAGGAGCATCTTCAGCATCGGGATAATAGAGAGATTTTACAACTGCTGCAAGGTGCACTGGAGGGCAATATGCAAGCTCCGCTGCCTGCTCATCAGAATAATGCTCAAGCTTTTGAAATAATTGCATAATGCATACCATCTGAGCAAGGCTAATGAGGCGCCCCTGATTTTTAGATACATATGATGCTCGCAAAGTATTCACGATATGACTCAATATCCAAAGAACAACTTCCCGCATAAAACCATGATCTTGGCTATGATGCGTTAAACTATGAGCAATTACAAACCTTTTTTGCTCATCGGTCATCTGATTCAACCAATCTTCATTCAAATACACCCGATTCAAGCTCTGATGTGACCGTATGCCATAATATCCCTCTAATCGATAAGATAATATGCTTAGATAATTGAATAAAAATCGTAGATCTACTGGAAATAACCTAAGCAAAAATCCACTATTCCTCAGCTTAATACCCCGATGTTCAATCTGTAACTGCTGCGCAACCTCTTCAAATAATCTAATATGCTTCTCGCTCATCTGACCACGAGACAGAAAAAAGTCTGTTATAGTACCAAAAATCTCTGGCAACTGATAAATTCCACGAGCTGGCGCCTCTCTATGCCCAGCATGCGCAGGCACAGACATTCCTACCAGCAACACTAACAATAAACAATAAGAAGATATGTTTTTTTTATCAAACACCATGCAAACTTCCTTTTTTTAACCAAAAACACCATGATATACGTGTGGTATCATACCCTAACGCTCCTGGCATTACAAACCCTAAAACGATCATAGATGCGTCATACTCAGCAAGGATTCAAAACCTATACACCATTACCCTTTTGGCTAGAAGCATGATATTCTGTACTGAAATAGGATCTTAAATATATGAAATATATGGAGAAAATTATGAATACCCTATCTAAATCAATCCTGCCATCCCTGGTAATCACATTATGTTACTTCTCGAGCGCTTACTCCATCTTGCCCTTCAATACATGTCCACAAACAGGCGAACCAAATAAATCAATCATTTCCATCGCCCAAGGGGATATCACCAAGCAAAAAGATATTGATGCTATTGTGAACGCAGCAAATTTCAAGTATCTCACCCATCCAGGCGGAATCGCCGCAGCAGTTAAAAAAGCTGCCGGCCCTTCTTGGGATGCAGAATGGAAGCAGGCGACCACTAATCCAAAATTTGGTGATAAAAAAGATCAAAAACGAGCAATTTTAACAAGCGCTCATAATTTAACGGGTAATAACATCAAATACATTCTTAACGCGGTAGGGCCACAAGGGACAGAGCGTGATTGGCAATCAAAACTCAAGAAAACATATACCGATGCATTAATGGTTGCACACGAAAACAATCTGACAAGCATCGCATTTCCTGCCATTAGTACCGGTATTTTTGCACAAGATGCCTCGGGTAAAACGGTTATTACTCCGGAAATTGCTGCAAACACTGCTGTGGAAGCTACACAAGAATTTTTAAAAGCTCATCCAAAAACTCCTTTACAAAAAATTAGCTTTGTTGTGTGGGATGCTGCGGCATTTGCTGCATATACGGCAGCGCTTTCGTAAAAAAAGAAAAAGAGTTTTATTTTGCTCAAAAGTCCCCGGAATCAATCTGGGGACTTCTTTTTTACCGAATTTACTCCATTCCTTCCGGCAACGTATCACTTACAAAAAGCTCTTCATCTTTCTCATAAATAAAAATCTCCGGTGCTTTTGCTTTGACTAACGCCTGCCAGTCATTTGTTAACCGTAACAACACATTGCGATCCATTTCTATAATGTGCTCTTCTGGCTCATCATAAAGAATTGAAGTCGGCTTTAATATTACTTTGTCACCTTTAACTAATATCCTTGTATATTCTCCAGACATTCCTCGACCCGTAGAATTAAGTAAGGCTTCTTTAACCCATTCAGCATCTGAACCCTGATCATTAAAAAGAATTGATAATGTATCAACATATTCATTTGTTGTATGATTTTTCCCCCAATATAAACCACTTCCTATAGGATTCATTTTAATATAATTTTTTTTAAATTCTAAACCATCCTGCGATGGACCAGCCACTTTCATACCTTTCTCTCCAAATTTGGATAACTTGTAACTATTTTACCGATTAGTTTCTCTGATTGTGTTTTGCACATTTCTATTATTATCGTGATACTAACACCTTCACTAGTTTCACCAATAATTTCCCATTTCTTCCCTTTACGTTTCTTGTGAACAACATTGCGCAATGCTTCCTCTATTTTCTGTATAACCTGCGCTCGCGTCCAATGATCAGGAAAAAGAGTTGAATCTTTTGTCTCACCACCAGCATAAGACCATCTAATCTTGTATACTCCATGCTCGCCTCGTTGAATAACAATACTTTCTATTAAGCCACTTTTTTGTATTTCTCCTAAATGATCATGATGAAAACCCGCTGGTGCAATTACATTATCTTTGCAACCTATTTTCAGGACTGGATTAAAAATATGTTCGTAATCAACCCAAATATGTACACCTTCACCAATTTCAATAGGAAGCGATAATGTTCCATCAAAGACTTTTACTAATTTTTCAATTTCTTCTGGAGATAAAATAACTTCTTCTAATTCTTTTGGCCTGTATGCATGTTTTCCACCAGCGGAACGTTTACCATGTTCTTTACAAACATTATTCTGTTTCTGCTTGCAGTGCTGTTTTACTTTGTCCAAAATAATTTTTAACTCTGCATCTGCTTCAGATAACGTTTTGACGTGTTCTTTATCAAGAACAAATGATTGTTTAGATTCTGCATGGTCTATTGCAGCAAGATCAATAGTAATGACTACATCTTCACTATCTACAGTTAGCTTTGATTCATCGGCAATAATTAATTCATCACTAACAATGGCTTGCGAATCTGCCTCGACCTGCTCTTCTGTTTCAGGTAATGGTTCATCATTAAATTCACTATCTTCTTTAGACTCACTATCTTCTACAGCTTTATCTACATCCTTTTCTGATTCTGCGCACTCTTCACATGGCTCTTGAGACTTATCATCAACTTTTGGCAACTTTTTTAAAATATCTTCCAATATCGCTGCCCAACCTCGAGAGGAAAAACCACACGGGCGCGTTTCAATATCTTGCCCTACGTTTGTCCCACACTCCCATTCTTTAAGCAAATCATCTGCTTTTGGAGAAGGATCAAACTTTTTATCTGGATGCTCACCAAGATTGTCTCCAATACCGGTGACACACGGACCAGGAATGGGTATTTCTTTAGGCA
>DASZBJ010000027.1 GCA_035944115.1 Candidatus Babeliales bacterium | reverse complement strand
TTTCCTCTTCCGTGATTGTTGATCTCTTCGGAAATACTGCCTCAAAGGGGGGCAAAGTTCAAGGTGCATCTTTTGGAGCTACAGGGTTTATGCATGAAAGGTTATAAAACTTCTTACCATCTCAACGGTTCCGCATGCTTTTCCCCCATCTTTATGACCCACATCCCTTCTGAATTGACGCCCTTTCCGCGTCATCCCCGCGAAGGGGCTTTGTTGAATAAATGAATTAGACGAGCAAAGCTGTCTCTTTAAAGTGAAGGTAATTTTTTAAATAGCCGCGGTTTCGGGCATTCCTTGGAGGGTCATTGTATTGAGAACGCTGCACCAGATTCTTGATTCAACAACCTGGTTTTCTAAGTGATGAGAGCTTAATCGCCTTCCTAAAATTGTTTTTACGCGAAACATGCCCGTTTCCGCCAAGCTTCGTCGATGATAACCGATCTGATTTTTCCAATCTTCTCTTCCTAATGAGCGGATACTCTTAATCGCTTCATCTCGTTTTGCCACTGCTTTTGCAGAGGCTTTTTTCTTGTTAGCTCGCCTCTCATCTGAAGTCACCGCATTGTGCTGTGGGGGAAAGATGCCGAATCCTCCTCGCTTTTCTATCACTTCATAACAGGAGAATCGGTCATACGCACCATCCCCTATTGCTACACCAATTGGGTCTTCTATCGTATCCAGAAGGCAAGAAAACCCTTCGCAATCTTGTACCTTTAACTCTGTTAACTCACTGGCTTCTATGATTTGGGTTTTAGAGTTGATGGCCAAGTGCAACTTACGCCATAACCGTTTTGTAACATACCCATGTTGACGAACCTTCCACTCTCCTTCTCCAAAGACTTTTAATCCGGTTGAATCAACCACAATATGCAAGCCTTCACCATCCCTAAGTCCTTTAGGTAGGTCAACTCTCAGGTGCTTTTGGCGTTTACACACCAGGGTATAATGGGGCGCTTTTAGTTTTAATTTTAAAATTTGAAGTAAACTATCCAGGAACCCTTGGGCTCCTCGAAAGGTGAGGTGGTATACAGCTTTTAAGCTTAACATACAAAGAATGGCTTGATCACTATACTCTTGTGGTCTGCCACGTTGATGGGTCTTGTCATGAACATGCCAATTTTGAAGGGCTTCTTCACTTACCCATAAGGTAATGCTTCCTCTTTGAACCAAAGATCGGTTATATTGTTTCCAGTTACGAACACGATAAGTTTTTTGAGACATGGGTTAACCCCCCTTTTTGTATTTGATCGTTCAAAAAGAGTTTATCTCATGTTACCGTGTTCGTAACGCCTATTTTTTCAACAAAGCCCCGCGAAGGCGAGAAGAGCGCGTGAGAACAACATGAAGAGGACGTACAAAGCACGTGAAGGTGTGGGTTATCGTATTCATGCGTAGACCTTGTTTGATACTAAGCTCAATTTTTATAAATTCAATCTTCTCCAAAAAACAAATTATGGGCAATTTTTCTATGGGCAATTCAAAAAATTGACAAAATAATCTCTTAAATCTATATACTAGTCGACTTTGTATATCTTTGGGCAACCAGATCTAAGGGGAAGATCAAGGCACTTATATTTTGGAAATCAACTTTATAAAATTTCTAAAATTTAAGAATTGGTATTTAGAAAGAAA
>DASZBJ010000026.1 GCA_035944115.1 Candidatus Babeliales bacterium | reverse complement strand
ATGTGATTGGAATGATAAAACGATTCAAAATAGTTTCTGACAAGTACCGTAATCGAAGAAAGAGGTTTGGATTACGTTTTAATCTCATTGCGGGAATATGTAATTTTGAGTTAACTAAATGAGTTTCAGAAGAGGTCTATTATATGCACCTTGCGCTAATCCTTGTAGGGTACCTATGGCACAATCTAAAAAACTCCAACAATTGTCATTCAATATTAAAGCTTGTTTAATATGACCAGCCTGATTGTATTCTGCTGAAACTAATACGAAGTTGCTGATTGTCTCGGTAAAAAACGTAACTGATGGATCATTTCCCTGCTCATATTCAAAACTAATCTCTGCAGTGTGCTCCAAAATCATAATCATTTCTTGCTGTAAGCAGTGCTGTATTTCTGATCCTTCACATTGCCTAAAAATATCGGGATGTATACAACGATCTTGTAAAAAATCATCCAATTGAGGTGATAGCGCATAAGACTTTGTTTGTAACTCATACCGCTTACTTTCTGATGCTTCAATTGCTTGCAGACGCTGAGAAAGGCGCTCTGCGTGCACACCGTTATCGCATTCTGATGATGCAATCGCAAGAGCATACTCATCTGCATAATCATGCATATCTACTGCATAATAATTCAGATACTGTTCCATATGCATACGTTTTTCTTGAGCTGCTTTATTTTTGCGATCTATCTCAGCCTGCTCTCGTTTTTTACGATCAAGCTCTTCCTGATCTACTTGCTCGCGTAATGATGTTACGATAGAAGGAAATGAGTCATTAAAGTAACCAGGAAATTTTTTCCACCACCTATTGGTTCTATCGCGATCATCACAATGCACACGGCTATGCAATGTTTTAATAAATGGCTCATATAAAGGTAATGTTTTAATGTATGACTGAAAGCCATCGAACTGATACAGATGGTATTCTGATAAAATTGCTTCTTGATCAGGAGCTGACAACACTATATCAGTAGCATCTATTGGTCTACATGTATTAATAAGGCGTAAAGCTTCTCTTTGAAAATCCTCTTTCCTCCATTCTTGATAATTGCACACAAACGCTTTTTCTATTCTGCTTTTTTTTACAGCATAATCTATGTTTTTATAAGCGAACCATGCGAGCCCAATCAGATCTACACCAAAAGAAAAGCAGCCATAAATAAAAGAAAGTACTCCATTTTTTATCTCTATTCTATTCTCTTTTTTTGGTTCTGGCTGTAACAAAAAAGAGCATAAATTATCCATTGATCTCGGATCATAATTGGTTGCGAGAGGAGCATGCACATCATTTTTTTCAGGATCATGCACAAGAGGTTTTGGCTGACACGCCTGATAATTAATTTTTTCCGTAATCACGCAGGTTAACACGCAATAGGGAGCAGCAATATGTCCTTCTTTATATTCTCTTTCTATATATTTATAAAACAGATGTATTGTGTACTCATAAGACATAATTTCTTGTGGCGTGATACCAAAACAGTTACTGAACACAAAAAACAATATAAAGAAATAGGAATAGAACTTCATATACACTTCTCTCTTTTTAATACTCTCATCTGTCACAATATGCTTCATCTTTGGGCATACTATCAAAGAATATTAAAAGCGGAAGATATGCTTAGGCCGTGTGAACGAAATTTACGTTGAAGAAAAAGATGTCGCGTCCAGTTGGACGCACGGATTCTGGATTGCTACGCTGCGCTCACAATGACTATAGGCAATGCCTTATGTTCTAATGAGAGCCTTTTATGCCAAGTCTG
>DASZBJ010000025.1 GCA_035944115.1 Candidatus Babeliales bacterium | reverse complement strand
TAATAGAATGTTGCTTCGGAAAAATGAAACATTTTAGACGGGTTTTTTCACGTTTTGATAAATCAAAGCGCAATTTCCTGTCTTTTCTTGCATTTGTGGGAGCATGTTTATGGTTACGATAAAAACTCAACAGAACCTAATTGAAGGTACTTATTTGAGTAGTGGACCAAGCAAGGAAAACTTTTGGATTTTAGAAGGTTTTCTTACTGATGATGTTAGTTCGTACAGCATACCTTTCTATAGAGAATTTTTAAATGATCCTAACCAGATAAAGACAGGGGGTAATTATTCAGTAATTGAGAAAGAAGGGGATGATGTGCTGATTGGTTGTGAGTTTGAACCTATTTTATTTGAACCATGTATACAAATGCCCCAAAAAGAATTATTATCCATCCTTGATCAATGGGAAGCGCTTGTTAAATTGCGACCGGCAGAAATAATTATCTTTAAAAAAAATGATTCATACATTTTAGAAGGACGAAATCTTGTTGCATAGAATAGTTAAGACAATGAGTAATTTTATGAGTAGATTCAGTGGTACACCAAAAAAAACCGTAGAATCTCTACAGAACGTAAAATGCTGTAGAACAAGGTTTCCAGCTGATTGGTCACCAGAAAAAGTTATGGAAAAAATTCAAGAATCTTTATCGAATCCAATAAAAAAGCCTAGTCGCGAGAGGGACCGATGGGTGTATGTAGGAATTACAACAGAAAAGATTCTTATTACAATAATTTTTGATCTCGCAGGAGAATTGGTTACATCATATCCTATGTTATAAGGGGATTATATGGATTATGCGAAACTTGTTTTGGTAGAGAACGTTTACCTTTTTGATGGATCCACACTAGATATAGGCATATTGGCAATGCTTCTTTCAGATGATATTGGATTACAGAGGATATCATCATTTAAAGAATTTTTAATCGATAACAATTACGCTAATATTGCCGGTAATTATACTATAGTGGAAAAAAAGAGTGATAATGTTTTGCTTGCGTGTCGGTTTGATGATGATTTTGAACCGTGCATACAAATGCCCCAACAAGAATTACTTTCAATTCTTGATCAATGGGAACAGTTAGTTAAATTGCGGCCAGCAGAAATAACTATCTTTAAAAAAGGCGATTCATATATTTTAAAAGGATGTAACCCTCATTAAATCCCGTTCTAAAACTCACGTTAAATTACTCAACATTTAACAAAATATCCCGTACAATAAGAAAAATTGTGTAACTATTAACCGTTTATTAATGAGGTCTCCATTGCATGGAACAACATTTTACGCACCTGCATCTTCATACTGACTTTTCGCTCCTGGATGGAGCGATATCTCTTGATGCACTCATTAATTATGGCAAAGCAGACAAAGTAAAAGCGCTTGCCATCACTGATCATGGTAACATCTTCGGCGCGGTAAAATTTTTCCAGAAATGTAAGAAAGCGGGTATCAAACCGATTTTGGGCATCGAAGCATACTTTACCGACGATGCTGCCGTAAAATCATCGGACAATAAATATTATCACCTTATCTTGTTGGTTCAAAATGAGATTGGCTATAAAAATCTATGCAAACTAATCTCATTCTCTTTTCAACAAGGTTTTTATTTTAAGCCTCGTATCGATTATGCGATTTTGAAACAACATTCAGAAGGCTTAATTGCTCTATCGGCATGCCTTGGTGGTCATATTCCAAAATTGCTCATGAACGGTCAAATTCAAGAAGCAGAAGAACGGATGGATTGGTTTCTGGAAGTATTTGGACGAGATCGTTTTTACTTAGAAGTACAACCAGAAGATCAAGCAGTGCAGGCAAAGCTTAACAGCATGCTCTATGAATGGAGCGCAAAAAAGAATATCTCACTAGTTGCAACCGGTGATTGCCATTATCCAACACCGCAAGATCATTATGCGCATGAAGTAATGCTTTCTGTTCAAACGCATAACAAGATGGATGACCCTAGCCGGTACACATTTGGCGATTGTCGCGTGCATATCCGAACGCAAAGCGAAATGCTTGAGCTATTTAAAGATCATCCGGAAGCGGTGTGGAATACCGGCAAAATAGCTGACATGTGTAATTTTGATTTCGAAACGGGCAAACTATTTTTCCCAAAATTCCAAGTGCCTGAATCATTTACTCCAGAATCATATTTCCAACATTTAGCTGAACGCGGTCTTAAAAAATTAAAAGATGCTGACCGCATCGTCATGACGCGAGAGCAGGAATATGATGATCGTCTGAAAATTGAAATGGATTTAATTATCAGCACCGGATTTGTCGGTTACTTCTTGGTGGTGAGTGATTTTATTCAGTGGGCACGGGCGAATAATATTCCCGTAGGACCGGGTCGTGGATCAGCAGCTGGATCGCTCGTTGCATGGGCGCTTGAAATTACCAATATCGATCCGTTGCAATATAATCTTCTTTTTGAACGATTTATTAATCCCGAACGGGTCAGCATGCCCGATATCGATATCGATTTCTGTATCGAAGGCCGAGAAACGGTTATCAATTATGTCCGCGATTTATATGGACATGACAAAGTATGCCAAATCATCACGTTCGGTACCATGATGGCAAAAGGAGTGCTGAAGGATGTAGCACGCGCACTGGGCTTTTCATTTGAAGATTCTAATAGCATCACTAATTTAATTCCTGAGCAGCTGAAGATAACGCTCAACGAAGCACTTGAACAAGAACCTAAGCTCAAAGAGATGATCGCCAGTAATCCAAAAGTAAAACAGCTGTTTGATATCTCGTTACGGCTTGAGGGACTCACCCGCCATGCATCAAAACATGCTGCCGGTATTGTGATCTCACCAGAGCCGATTGATGAAATGTTACCGGTGTATATTCCGCCAAAAAGTAATGAATTGGTAACACAATATGCAATGACCGAACTTGAAAGCCTTGGTTTTTTAAAAATAGATTTTCTTGGACTCAAAAACTTAACGCTCATTGACCGCGTCGTAAAATTAATTCAAAAAAATCATGGTGTGTACCTTGATGTCGACAAACTACCGCTTGATGACGCAAATACCTTTGCACTCATTTGCGCAGGCAAAACGTCGGGAGTCTTCCAGTTAGAATCTGATGGCCTAAAAGAGGTGCTGCGCAAACTGCAACCGGAAAAATTTGAAGATATCATTGCGGTAAACGCGCTCTATCGTCCTGGACCGCTTGGTTCTGGAATGGTCGATGATTTTATTGAACGAAAACATGGGCGACAAAAAATTCCTTATTTGTTTCCTGAGCTAAAGCCAATTCTTGAAGAGACGTACGGCGTTATTGTCTACCAAGAACAGGTGATGAAAATTGCTTCCACCATCGCCGGTTACTCGCTCGGAGAATCCGATATTTTACGTCGTGCAATGGGTAAGAAAAAAGCGGACGTCATGGCAGAGCAACGAGAGCTCTTTTTAGTACGGGCAAAAGAACGGCAATTCGATGCCAAAAAAGCGGGCGAACTCTTTGACCTTATGGCCTACTTTGCCGGGTACGGATTTAATAAATCGCACTCTGCTGCATACGCACTCATCGCATATCAGACCGCATTTTTAAAGGCAAATTATTTACCCGAATTTATTGCATGCCTTATTTCGCTTGAAGCAACCCATGCAGAAAAAATGGCATTTTATCTGCAAGAAGCAAAAGATATGGGATTGGAAATTCATCCTCCCAACATTCATGAATCAGAAGTCGATTTTAGCGTAAAAAATGGCAACCTCCTTTTTGGACTGCAAGGAATCAAAAACGTTGGACTTGCTGCTTTAGAAAACATTATTCAAGTAAGAACAAAAAAACCGTTTGCAGACATCCTCGACTTTTGCACTCGTATTGATTTACGGACTTCTAATAAGCGAATTATTGAACATCTTATTTTGGCAGGCGCTCTTGATACATTACCCGGTAACCGTGCACAAAAACTGGCTGAATTAGGCCGCATCATGGATCTTGCTGTAGAAAGAAAACGTGCACTCGAAACCGGACAAATGGATCTGTTTGGATTGATGAACAATAAATCATCCGACATCCAAGAGCTCTACGCTTTCACACCGCTTGCAGAGCTAACGGATAAAGAAAAATTAGAAAAAGAAAAAGAGGTTGTTGGTTTTTATCTGAGCGCCCATCCACTAGAAACATATAGCAAACAGCTGAAAATGCTCAATATTGCAACCTTCACCGACCTACTGGAAGCGTCAAAAAAAGAGCTCCGTAGCGAAGAAGCAATTGTAACCGGTTGCGGCATCATAAAAAGTTTCCGTAAAATAGTCACCAAAAAAGGTGACCCTATGGCGTTTGTACAACTTGAAGATGCCAGTGGCGCTGCAGAAATAATTCTCTTTCCCCGTGTGTTTAAGAAAGTAGAAGCATGGCTTGATGCCTATCAAGTTTTTGTCATCAAAGGTGGGCTCGATCTCGCTTCCGATCAAAAGTGTAAAATAAAGGCCAATGAATTTGTGCCTATAGAACTGTTTTTCCAAGAATGGGGCGCAATTACCAAAGCATCATTTGCAATTCCTGAGTCCATTGATGAACGGCAAGTAGAACAGCTTAAAAAAAGCCTTATTAAGGGCAAAATTCCTCTTGAGCTTACCCTGCATGAAAATGGCAAACATTTAAAAATAACCACTCGTGAAAAGATAGCTCTGGATATGGAAAATATCCAATCGATTGAGCAGTTCAATATTGATATTACGCTAGAGGCGTAGATGAGGCCTTTTTAAGGGTGTTTTATCAACGCAAGTTCGATCTAAGAAATTAGTTTTTTTGTCTATACTCAGTAAGAAAAGAGTATTACGCGCTATAGAGGATTGCTATGGAGAAAGATGTTGTCTATCGTCGTTGCGCGCCTGCGAAGCAATCCAGTGAATTATGCGCCGGTAAGGCGCGACAAAAGAGATATTTATTTGGATTCATTGTTTTATTATCTGGATTGCTTCGCAGGCTCGCAACGACTGAAGGCTATATCTCCTGATCGTACCGCTACCCCTTCGTAGACATGATGAACCCCATCTTTACATGGAACCTACGCAAATCTGGCCTTTTAAGCGTATTTTACTGGAGATCGCACCCCCTTTCCCCTCTAAATGACATCTCCTCAACAAAACCATTGAGTTTTCTATGAGAAATCAAATAGAATAAAAATAAAAACAGTTTGATTCTTTTGGGGGTTGCAATGAAAGCTATACATATAATAAAAACATTATTCCTGAGCGCTTTAATACTAGGCCCTGTAAACCTGCATAGCGCTGGCACCATACAAGCAGAATACGCAAAAGTTTTATTTACCTCTCCCGATAATCCAAACATCAAGGTTTGTGCTCGTTATTACATAAAAAATAGCGGAAGGTACCATGAACATGGCTTTAAGATTACTCTCTACGAAGCTCACGCCCATAATCTAAAAAATAACAAACCTGTTGGATATATACATTGCACAACAAACGAAAATACTCATCGCGCGCATATAGAAGCTATATACGTTAATCCAAAAGAACGCAGAAACCGATATTTCTACCTCCTCTTACAGTTGGCATTGCAAGAATGTACAAATCGAGGATTTGAAAAAGTAACGTTAACTCCAATGGGATTTGAGACTATACCTACCGAAACATTAGAACAAATATACAGTATGACCGGAGCAAAACCCAGCAGCAAACTTGGAGACATGGAATACGACACCTCCCTACTCGAAAAACAAAAACCCAAAAGCTTTGATGTAAAAATTCTAAATGATCTTATGTACTATAAAAATCTGCTGGCAGCAGCCTGGAAAAACGATCTAAAAAAACTTATCTCTGTCTTGCATGAAGGAGTTAATCCTAATTCCCATGACCTTGACCCCCTATCAGAAGATACAGCCCTCATGCTTGCAGCGCGCGCTGGCCACTTAAATATTATTAAGCATCTCATTTCACAAGCAGGTGCTGATGTAAACATAACTACTGGAATGCACAAATCTAAATACTCTCTTCTTACCGCGATGATAGGCAATAAACATTTTACAAAGCATGATATCGCTGAAATTCTACGCATAAGCAACTTTACTCCAGAAATAAAAGAAGAAGCCATTGAATATGCTCGACGCGACTACATAAATCGTCCGGATATTGCTGAACTCATCGAAAATTATGACAAGCCAAAGGCCAAACTATAAAAACAAATGGAGAGTTATTATGAAGTTAAAAAATATAATAAAAACGTTATTCCTAGGCAGCATTTTATACAGCGCCACGACCATCCACGCTGACCAAGAATATGCGAAAGTCCTTTTTGATATACCGGAAGAAAATATCTCGATTTGTGCCCATTATATCATACTTGATGATCGTTTTGGCATCGATCTCTATGAAGCACAGACAAATAACCTAAAAAACAATGATTGTGTGGGAAGGATAAGATGCAGAGCTGACAAAAAAAGCAATTTCGCCTACATAGCTCTATTATCTATTGAGCAAAAAGCACGTAAAAAAAATTACGGCCGCATACTCGCACAACTCGCCTTACAAGAATTTGCAAATCAAGGATTTAAAAAAGTCATTTTCGCACCTGCGGCAATCGATAATGTACAAACAGAAACGTTACGAAAAATATACATGGCTGGAGGCGCTCGGGCCGCTCTTCCAGTACCAATTTCTGGAATTGTTATACACAAAACAACAAAGAAGGCGAATCTCGGTTTAAAAGAAACGGGATTCGATCTTATGGAATTCGATATTTCAGCATACAGTAAGATGCCACCTGAACCATTTGAAGACGTCCTTGGCGAACTCTTTCCCCCAAAAGCGAAACTATAAAAATAAATGGAGCGTTAGAATGAAACTAAAAAATATAATAAAAACCACCATTCTTGGCAGCCTCCTATGCAGCGCCGCAATCATGGTGGCAAGCGAGGAATACGCTAAAGTCCTCTTTAAGCTGCCCAATGAAAAACTCCAAGTTTGTGCACATTACAGTATAGAAAAAACATTTTTTAAAATTGCTCTGTATGAAGCAAAAATACATAATCTTAAAAACAATAGATTGATTGGTTTTATAGAATGCACAACAAACAAAAATGTTCCTGAAGCATATATAATCCTGCTGTATATTATGCCTGAAGCCCGCCAGAAAAATTATGGCCGTCTCATTGCCCAACTCGCGTTACAAGAATTGGCAAATCAAGGATTTACAAAAGTCGCTTTTATCCCAGGACAAATTGACACCGTAAAGACAGAAGTCCTGCGCGATCTATACAAAGCAAGCGGAGCTACGCCAACTCCAGGAAATAAAAAGGAAATGGAATATGATATTTCAACATATCTCAAAACAGCTCCTGAACCATTTAATTCAAAAAAACTCTCTGATGTTATGTATTATACAAAACTCCTTCAGGCAGCAAGAACAGATAACCTACAAGAAGTAAAACGAATATTAAAAAAGGGAGTAAGTCCAGAAGCTCAGGAGGAAAAAGAAGGACAGACAGCACTTATACAAGCAACCATTGCAGGACATTCTAATATTGTACACTATCTTATCTCTCAAAACGCTCCCCTAGATACAAAAGACTTAGCGGGTAAAACAGCCCTGATGCACGCTGCCAACGCTGGTCATCGCGATATCCTCAAATATCTAATCGCACACGGAGCTCGCGTAAATGTGCAGGACAAGTACGGTCTCTCTGTGCTGATTACCATGATGAGAAACAAGCGTTTTACAAAAGATGATCTTAATGAAGTCCTACGCATTGGCCATTTTACTCCAGAAACAAAACAGAATGCTGCCGATTTTGCACGTCACACTAAACGCCTGGATATCGCTGAGTTAATTGAACATTACAATCAACCAAAAGCCAAACTATAAAAATAAACGGAGAGTTGTTATGAAACTAAAAAATATAATAAAAGCCACCATTATTGGCAGCTTCCTATACAGCGCCGCGATCATACAGGCGGACCAAGACTATGCGAAGGTTCTTTTTGATGTGCCTGATGCCAACCTAAAAATCTGCGCGCATTATGATCTAAAGGATACAGAGTTCCATATTAGCCTTTATGAAGCACAGGCAAACAACCTAAAAAATAATAAATATGTCGGATACATAAATTGTAACATATATACTGTGGACAATGCGGGTCGCGTTATAGCAGGAGGCCCCATTGCTTTTATAGAACTATTATATGTGGATCCAGCAGTACGTAAAAAACAATATGGTCGCCTTATTGCCCAACTCGCATTACAAGAATGTGCCAATCGAGGATTTAAAAAAGTAACTTTTATACCACAACAAGTTGATGTCGTAAAAACAGAAACATTACAACAAATGTATAGTGCTGGCGGATCTAAAACCGGAGGAATATGGGGCGGCATGGAGTATGATATTTCAGGATTCAGCAAGATAGAGCCTGAACCATTTAAAAATATCCTCCCTGAACTTATGTATTAGACCTCTTCTGAAACTCATTTAGTTAACTCAAAATTACATATTCCCGCAATGAGATTAAAACGTAATCCAAACCTCTTTCTTCGATTACGGTACTTGTCAGAAACTATTTTGAATCGTTTTATCATTCCAATCA
>DASZBJ010000024.1 GCA_035944115.1 Candidatus Babeliales bacterium | reverse complement strand
ATGTGATTGGAATGATAAAACGATTCAAAATAGTTTCTGACAAGTACCGTAATCGAAGAAAGAGGTTTGGATTACGTTTTAATCTCATTGCGGGAATATGTAATTTTGAGTTAACTAAATGAGTTTCAGAAGAGGTCTATTGTCATACACAGAAGGATTAAAATGATAATTAAGATGCTGCAAAGAGCCATGGCTTTTTTAGTGGTGATCGGTATGGTAATGCAATCAATAATGTGCGAAAAGCAAAGTACTCCTATTACTATTCGTTTGGCAACCAAAGATGATATCCCAGCATGCGTTCGAATAACTCGTCAGGTATATACTACGATTTATAAACCTCTTGAATCGGTTTATTCGGATGAGCAATGGCAAGAATGGCTTGATGAGTTGAATGATCCTTCTGATGTGTTTTTTCTCTATACCAGTCAGTTATTAGTAGCTGAAACAGCAGATAAAAAGATTGTTGGATGTGTCATGGTAGCTCCTTTTTCTCTTCCAGATGTTTCTGAATTTATGCGTAATACGTTGCCGCTTAATTTTGATTTGCTTGCGCAACGGTTTCATGGCTCAGCTGCATATGTTTTTCGTTTGTATGTAAATGAAAATTACCGTGGCAGTGGCATTGGTAAAAAGTTACTTCAAGCTTCTGTGGAATTTTTTGGGCCAGTTGAAAAGATGTACTTGGATACATTGGTTTTAAATACAAATGCGATGAGCTTTTATAAGTACCTTGGCTTTGTAGAAGAATATGAGCGGAGGGTATCGGCAGGTGATGGTCAGGTTGTTGTTCTTTCGATCAATACCAATCAGCTGCAATAGTTTTTTCTGCTTTTATAAGCATGTTGGTTTTGTGGAAGAATATAACCAGTCTATGCCAGATAAATCGGTTGTGGCGACTGTAGGTAGTATTTTCGTATCACTGTCTTTTACTTATTCGGCCCAACTGATACATTTTGTTACAGAGTCAAACATTTCTACCTTTGTGATAAAGGATAAATCTATGATATATATGGATCCAACCAGTGATATAGGATTTAAAAAACTGTTCGCCAATATGGCGCACAAAGAGATTGTGATCAGTTTTTTAAACAGTGTATTAGGACGTGTAGAAGGAAGGAAAATTATTGATGTTGTCATCAATGATCCCAATAATTTTCCTGATAATCGTCAAGCAAAAACAAGCATTGTTGATGTGCGTTGCACAGATCAAAAAGGGAATCAATATATTATTGAAATGCAAATAGATACGCAAAAACATTATGCTCTCAGGGCACAATATTACAGTTCTATTGCATTGAGCAGGCAACTTGCAAAAAAAGAAAACTATGAAGAGTTGGTTCCGGTTATTTTTATTGGCGTATTAAACTTTACGCTTTTTCATAGCAACCCCCATTACCTCAGCCATCATTTTATTTTGGATAGCAAAACCTATACGCGAGAGCTTGCGCATTTAGAGTTTCATTTTATTGAGCTCGAAAAATTTAAAAAAGAGGTAGATGAGAATAGTCCTATCATTGATAAATGGGTTTATTTTTTAAAGCATGCAACAACATTACAAGCCGTTCCTAATTCATTAAAAAACCCTGAAATAAAAGATGCTTTTGATGTTCTTGAGCGAGCTAATTGGTCAGTTGCAGAGCTAGAAGCATATGATCGTTATTTGGATGAAAGACGTTCTTATGCAGGTAAAATACAATATGCTGAAGAACAAAAAGCTTTAGAAATAGCTAACAATCTTTTGTTACTAAATAACCTTGATATTAGAACTATTGCCCAGATAACTGGTCTTACTGTTGAGCAAGTAGAAGAATTGAAAAATAAAAAGACATAGAACACAGTAGGCACCATATTGTGCCTATTTTAGGTGCCCATTCAGATTAACTTTCTTCTGTGCCTCCTAAAAAACTAAAAAATATATGCACACAGTGCATTAAGCCTCTCTCACTTTAAAATCTTCAAAAATAAGTCACTTTTGCAATAGGGTAAAGCCTATAAAAAATAATAACGATTTTTTTATAGGCTTTATCGATGCATGTAAATAAAAAGCGACGTTCTGGTCATATCATCCTGTTCTTATTGCTGTGCATCTTTGATCAGATGCGCGTATCAACCATGTATGCTGCTGCGTACTATGAGCCAGCATTACGTGTGGTACAAACTATAATCGAGTATGCTCCGCAAGCAATCAACTCGATTATTCAATTTTATAGCATGGCAGAAAAAGCATGCGCTAAACATAATAGCTCTGCTTTGCTGGCAAAAACTCCGCAAGCAAAAAAAGTTGAATCATCTAAAATACATGCGCCTGAAAAACACTTGCCTGCCCAAGCCACTGTAACTTCAACTACAACACCGAATCTTGCTAAAGCCCACAATAATACCGTTAATTTGGCACAATCTGCAGCAAGAATACAGGCCTATACAAATCATAAAGCAATCAGTCTTACCGCAGACAGGGCTGCTATTGCACAACAAGAAGAACATGCGTATAACGCCATTGCAGAATCCTATGAACGAGTTGCGCAACAAACTATCAACCAAATAATCACCAGCTTGAATGCGCAGATAGAGCAAGCAGCGCGAGAGCAGTTATATAAACACCATTGTGCGCAGCTTGCGCAGATGCATGCCTTGGCAAAAGAAGATGCGCAATGGTATACCACAACAGCAACCGATTCTTCCTTACGTTATAAGCCAAACAATTCGAATCTGTATTTAGGCATCAGCGCTAATCAAAATTATACTCCTGCAATTATTGAAGTGTACGACAGAGAATGGCACGAAACAAGAACACGATTTTATACTGATCCACAGTACCGGACGAACACGCTTACAACAACCAATGCTGTTATCAGCAACAACATGCAACTTCTTGCCGGAGACGTAATGCAACGGATTATTGCGCTCGCAAACCTTGCTTATCTTTCCGCAACCACACCGAATCATCAACGTGCGCTCTATGAATTAAAGCAACGATTATATGTTGATTTTTTTCATAAAGACGATGGGGCAATCTGTTTGAGCGGTATATCATGTGCATGCGGCGCGCAACAATCAGCCCTTGCACATCTACAACAAATTTGTAGTCAGGAAGGATATGAGCACCATAAACAACGCTATCAAAATAAAAAATGCACCCATTCAACTACCTGTCAAGACTTAATACAAGATGGGCCATTATTGAGTAAATACAGCTGGATACCGGGAAGTTTTGAACAAAAAATTACCAACAATGCATTTAATCAAGTGGTATACAAAATGGCTCACGCATGTGCTGTAGGTGATTTACAAGCACTGCAAACAATCAAAAACCAAAATCAACAGGTACGAGGCTCTCATCGGCAAACAATCGATAAGTTTTATGAAATACTACATGCACAATGTTCACAAGCGCTGGAACAACAAAAGGCGTTATTTCAAGATTCTTATGGTATTTATCATTTTGGCCTACCGGAACAATATAGAGATCCATTTTTTACTGAGTTAACGCAACAAGAGCGTCGTCAATTAAAAAACAATCCAGCACAATTAAAAGAATTTAACGACCTACTTTCTATCAGACACGCATACAAAACACAAACCATGCAAACGGCATGGAATATTGCTGATACTGCGCATCCTGCAGTACATCGTGCGTTGTATGATTTGTTAAATGCAGATGTAAGTGATGTTCCGACACTCATTGATGCAATACACACCGTTGTCTCAGATGCTCAATTCAGTCGCGATGAGCCGCTGCATATTAAACAAGCGCTGTTTTTATCTAATGGAATACTCAAAGATTTTGCTCAGTATGATCGCGCTCAATCGCTATCGTTGCCAAAAGAAATTCTTTCGACTGAGCACGATGCAACACGCCGTATTTTAAATCATTTAATCTTCATCGAACATAATCATGAAAGCCGGGTATATAAAGATGCGGCTGCATATGGGATTGCATGCATTGAACGCGCATATGCTATGCAAGGAAAAATCACTGCACAGCAGTATTTGGACAACGCGCAAGTCATTTATAAAGCGCTGTTGTCGGACGAATTGTCGGAAAAAGATATCACAGATCTTATTGCGCAACCCGCCTTCTCTTCTGATTATTATCCACAAACTGAGATGGTCGAAACGGCAGCAGCACTAAAGATCATTGGTGAAGGTCCTCAAATGTCCCTAAAGGGGATACATCCTAAAGTTAAAGAAATATTGGATAGGCAAGCTGCGGGGGAAAAGTATACTGGATATGCACCAGGGCCAGACGATGATGACGATTTTTTTGAAAATTTAAAGAAAGAGTATGATAAAAGAGGTCGATTGCCTGGGGGGAAAATGTATCATCGTCATCGCAAAACAAATCTCTGGTGGTCGAAAGACAAAGCCGAGCACGCTGGAACACATTATAAAGTGTATATACAACAAGGTAAAAAACTTAAGTGGATTTTTGATGTATGCGCAGAAACAGGAAAAGTTATGGCAAAACATAAAGGACCTGTTGGAAGAGAGATTTTCATGAAAGATTTAATTATGTTTTAAGGAACTACTATGGTATCAATAAATTATGCCAACATAAAAAAATACGATGATTTAGAAGAAGTATTTGATGCAAATATTTTAATCACAGGAAGCCTTGCTCGTCAAAAAGAAGAGATATCTGAGAATACGTGGAAAGTTGCATTTGATGATAAATTTATACAAAAACTTACCATTAAAGATTTGGAGCAATTTATTGAACGGTTGGTGCAAACGCGTATTCGACAGCTTGAAAGGCAGATGAATCATACACCAGTTACGTTTTATGTTTGGTTCGATGACATGTCATTACATTTATGTTTTGATTTTTTATCCGGCAAAGGTATTAAATTACCATTTGGTTGCAAATTGAATCTGTTATCTTCTATAGAGCCCGTCCTTAAATCATTTTTAACTGAAGCCCAACGAGCAGCGATTCATGGTCATGTCAATATAGATGATTTGATCTTTTTTAGCCCCGGCGATCCTGGTTTGGATGATGAAGAACCGGAGTGGATTCAGGATGTATACGTTACGACGTTACAAGCATAGTTACTGGCTTAAATGCTCATCAGCTCGGGTCAGCAAGTCTAGGCCGTGTGAACCAAATTATCCTAGCACCATAGGGATTTCTAAAAAATAGACTAATAAACACGACTGTTGGCTTATCAAATTGGATGGCGATTCGCTTGGATTGTCTGAGTCCATTGCTATGCCAGAAAACGTTGCTG
>DASZBJ010000023.1 GCA_035944115.1 Candidatus Babeliales bacterium | reverse complement strand
ATCCTTATGCCTTCTTTCTGCCGCTCTTTGATCAATACTCTTTCAAATTCTGCGAACGCTCCCATAACTGATAGCAATAGTTTAGACATAGCTGAGCCTTTGCCAGTAAAGATTAAGTTCTCTTTCATGAATTTGACAGAGACATTCTTCTCAGTCAGCTGATTAACTATTTGCCTAAGGTCATCAAGATTACGTGCTAGCCTATCCATGCTGTGCACGATCACCGTATCACCTTCTCGTACATAATTAAGCAGCTCTTCTAACTTAGGGCGCTTAACATCTTTGCCCAGAGCAATTGCATGAAATTTTAACCAAGAAACAAGCTTGTACTTTAGGCTAGAAATCGGGGTATATTTATTAGTTTGAGGCATTTGTTTTGACTTTTTCATTCCGCAACACTTGTTTCTGCCGCAACTCCTAGAATTTAAGTATAGGATTTCATTAAGAGTTGGATTTTTACACACAGTAATATTGGCCAATTTATCAACTAAGCATAGAAAGTAAATAATCATCATCCCATGCTGAATGTTTAAGCTTCCGTCTTAAACTCTTTTTTGGCGTTGTATCTTTTGTACGAACTATATTTAAAGCTATGCGTTTTAGGAGAGAAAAACTACGTGCACTCTTGCGTTCAGCCTTTTGATCGTCGTCTTCTTTGAGGTGGACATCGAGCACCCAATGTAATCTATTTTCAATGCTCCAATGATTACGGATATAGTGCGGAAGTCTTTTATCAGTGCATTGATGATTCGATAAGTAATAGCGCCATTCCGCACTAACCTTACGACTAGGATCATTATTTTTGGAAGAAATAGTTTCAACTGCAACAACTGTTTGAACTTCAGACCACTTCTTTGCTTCAGGTAGGCTGCTTATGTTATAGCCAAAGTAACGACGCCGCACACTTTTACCATGGCTGTCATCAAAAGCATCATATAGCCGGTTTTGTGCGCTCTCGCTGTACTGCTTGATATGTTCTTTAACTGCTTCATAAAATTTTGGATGGTTAGATTTGAAGCCTAAAACATAATTTCCTTTCTTTCTCGTAATAAGCTTGGTAATGGATTTTTGGCAGCCAACAGCGTCAATAGTTACTGTATTACCTTTTAAATCAAGTGACTCTAATAATAACGGAATCGCTGTTATCTCGTTAGATTTACTCTCTGTTTGTCTTTCAGCCAAGATTAATCCATTTTCATGACACCAAGCACTTACGGAATGGAGACATTGTATGTCTAACCTCTTACTGCCACGCAACGCTTTACCATCAATAGCAATCTGCTCGCTTGCTTTGCCTTTGTTAACTATTTCTGCGGCATGGGTACGCAGTAAATATTCTACACTATCTGGGTTAAGCAAAGTAAAAACTCTCCTAAATGTATAGCCAGACGGTATGCCGTTCGCCAAACTAACATATTGCGATAGCCAATTCTTCTTTGCTTTACAATAGTCCCGCATATCATTCCAACTTTCGCAGCCACATAACACTCCGCACAAAGCTACAAATATGATTGTACTTAATTTATGTCGAACTTTTCCTTCCATTCGAGGATCAGAAATATCCTCGATCATTTCTAATATTCTCATTCTATAATTCCAATACGAAGAGCTGAAGTTTAGTATATTAGAATTATGATATACTTGAAATTAAATTTCATGCAATTGCTCTGGTAGTTATCCTAATGTAATTTTTGTATCTTTCCATTCTGCTACCTTACTAATAGTAGTACCTGCAATTACAATTAAACCGATATAAATATGAGCTCGTTAAAATAGTGACATTACAGCATCAGAATGAATTCATAACTGGCTCCGTTTATACTTATATAATTATTATATTATTTGATTATTCTATAATTAGGCAATGCGTTGAATTGTCGATTAAAGACTATATCAACACTCTCTAGGTTACTCAGAAAATCTTTTCAGCGGCTTGACCATCTTGCCCTAAATCAGCCAATTACTAACAACTTATGTGCTTTCTAACCTCTTTAATACTTCCATCTGCTTCTTAGTACTGGACAGCGATCTGCAGTTTATCCATGGCTTTTTTTTCTATCTGTCTAACGGCTTCACCAGAGATCTTATATTTTTGGCTTAGTACCTCAAGTGTAGTTGCTTTTTCTTTAAGTCTTCGCTCTTGGATTATATCTTGCTCACGCTCATTTAATAATGCAAAAGCTTGTTTGAATTTCTCTCGTTTATAGTTTTGCTCTTGCGCTTCAATTAGCATTGTTTCCTGATTAATCCCTTGCTCAACAATAGTATCAATCAGTTCAACATCTTCATCCAGGTATACGTTGGTATTGAGTGATTCTATATCATTATTAAATCTATCATTCATCTCTTTGGCATTTCTTTTAGAAACACCAAGCTCGTTAGCTATTAACTCCACTTCATTAATAGGTAGCTGCCCTTGATAAAG
>DASZBJ010000022.1 GCA_035944115.1 Candidatus Babeliales bacterium | reverse complement strand
ATACTAGACTGAATAAATTTGATCGGATATCTCGCAAAGAACGGCGAGATGCTATTCGCCATGTAACAAAGAAAAATAGCAACTATCGTCGCCTTATTGATGAAATTACAGAAATTACACATTCAACCATATTGACTGATCTCGATAAACTTCGTGCGATTTCAGAATTATTAGATAAACATAAACAGCAAAGAACGGAAGAAATTGATTTAAAAGAAAAGGTTTTTGAGCAATCTCTTGAGCGCATCGCTAACAATAATGACTACTTCGATACACTTAAAAAAGTATCTATAAAATTACAAAACAGAGTTTCCTGGATTTTAAAGGTATTGGCATTCAACGAGGATAACTCTAACAAATTGCTTATTAGCGCCATCAATCACTTTAGAGAGAAGGATACGAAAATTGACCACAAGGCTCCAATGGGTTTTTTAAAGGCGGATGAAAAAGAGGCGATCAATTCGCAAGATGGTAAATTCAGTGTTTCCCTTTATAAGGCATTATTATTTATGCATGTGTGTGATGCCATGAAATCCGGAGAGTTGAATTTAAAATATTCTTATCGATATTTATCAATAAATGACTATCTATTAGATAAAACTACCTGGGAAGAAAATAGAGAAGCATTACTTGGGGATCTGTAAATCTTTTTGTGTAAACTGCCACAGCCAAGCTGCTTATTTCATCAGTTTTACTTCCTGATAAATTTATATTAACAAAAATATCAAAATAATAAAATAAAATTATTTCCAACTGCGCGTGCCCCAGAGCCTACGTCCCGCGATTTGTTCGCGGCATCCAGGTATTAATCAATGGGTCCCGCGAACAAGTCGCGGGACGTAGAGTCGGGTGAGCAATTGCATTTATTTTAAATCACCTCAGACAAGCGTTTTTCAAACATAATTAAAAAACAATTCATAGCTTCTTTCCAATTCCGAACTGGCATCGTCCATTTTTTTGATATGTTTTTTATCCCTAAGTAAAGCTGTTTTAGCGCAGCTTCGTCAGAAGGGAAAGCACGCTTATTTTTAAGCACTTTACGCAATGTCATGTTAAGCGACTCAATGGCATTCGTCGTATAAATAACCTTGCGAATATCAGGTGGATAAGCGAAAAAAGGAATTATATTTTCCCAGTGCATATACCAGCTTTTGCTAATTGATGGATATTCTTTATCCCATTTATCAGAAAAAGCACTTAATGCAAGCTCTGCTCCTTCAACTGTCTTTGCGCCATAAATGGCTTTGAGATCAGCGGCAACAACCTTACGGCTTTTCCAACCTACATAACGCAAAGAATTTCGGATCATATGCACAATGCATAACTGCACTTGTGCTTTTGGATAAACCGCCGCTATTGCGTCTGGGAAGCCCGTTAAGCCATCAACACATGCAACGAGAATATCTTCCACTCCGCGGTTTTTAAGTTCAGTCAGCACGTTTAACCAAAATTTAGCGCCTTCATTTACACTGATCCAAATACCTAGCAACTCTTTTTGACCCTCTATATTTACGCCCAATGCTAAATAAAATGCTTTATTTTGCACGCGCTTATCTTCTTTGACTTTGATCACTAGCGCATCTAAATACACGATCGGATAAACTTTATCCAGCGGTCGTGATTGCCAACTTTTTACTTCATCAATAACTTCATCTGTAACATTAGAAATAAGTGTCGGTGACACTTCAACGCCATACATTTCTTGCAGTTGCATTTGAATATCGCGAGTGGTCATGCCTCTTGCGTATAAGCTAATGATTTTATCATCTAGTCCTGTAAAACGTGTTTGGTGTTTAGGCACAATCTGCGGTTCAAATTCACCTTGGCGATCGCGAGGAATGGCGATAATAAGTTCGCCATCTTCAGTTTTAAGCGTTTTTTCAGTATGTCCATTACGAGAGTTTCCACTATTTTTACCTTTGGGATCGTATTTCTCGTACCCAAGATCAGTGGTAAGCTCGCTCTCCAACATGCGCTCTAAAATAGCCTTTTTGAACTGTTTCATAAGACCGTTTTCGCCAAATACTTCCTCAGAAGTTTTAACGTTTTTAATTAATTCATCTAACATTTTTGGGTCAAACAGATTGTTTTTCTTCGCCATAGCTAATGTTCCTTTTTGTGGGTATTTTAGCTTGGCTGAGGGCAGTTACACAGAATTATTTACAGGCTCA